>NZ_JAPVZI010000004.1:0-193919 GCF_041432315.1 Streptococcus sp. 27098_8_76
CACAGACAAAGAGGCTTTTTTATTTTTCTAACAATAAATCTTTCAAAGAAATCAGGGTTACAGCAACTAATATCATTGCCATACCAAGAAAATCAATGGAATAGAATTGTTCATTCATGATTAGGAAAGCAAAGAAAACTGCTGAAATTGGCTCAATTGAAGCCAACAAGCTTGACTTAACCGGTCCAATCAGACTAGCTCCTTTTAGGAAAGCTGTATAGGCAAAGACAGTCCCAATAAGGATAATACCCGCAAAAGCAAGAAGAAAATCAAGACTAGTTGGGATAGTAGTCTGTAGAACTCCTGTAAATGGAAGGGCGACCAAACCTGCTATAACCATCCCCACACCAATGACCAAACTGCTCCCCCACTTCTTGATCAAGGATATGGGCAAAATGATATACAGAGCATAAGTCAAGGCAGAAAAGAGACCCCAAAATAGTCCAGAAGGTGTAATAGATAACTGATCCAACTGACCATGGGTTGCGATCAGGAAAGTTCCTCCAATGGCTAATATGATGGAAATAATCTCTGCTAAGGTCGGTGCCACCTTATCCTTGATACAGCTATAAATCAAAATCCCGACAGGACAAACATACTGAAGCACCGTCGCGGTCCCTGCATTGGTTTCCTGAATAGCAGTTAGATAGGCGAATTGATTGAGGAATAGACCAATTAGAGAAAAAATAAGAAGAGACAGCAAACTCTTTCTATCCTTTAAAAAGGCCAGCATTTTATCCTTTGCAGTAGCATAAGCTAAGAGCATGAGAATTCCACCAGCGATTAAAAGACGCAAGTTGGTCAAGACCAGAGCCGAAATTCCGTGTGCCATCAGGTATTGGCCACTCGTTCCTGACAAGCCCCAAGCAATCCCAGCCACAACTGTTAATAAAGTCCCTTTTAAACTATTTGACATGTCTCTCCTTACTCTTCTTTACGAATCAAGTCCATCACTTGATTGCGGTCTACAATCCATTGAGCCCTCTCATCCTTTTCATAGGTACGGTTGGATAGGAAAATAGCCGCTTCTTGCTTCTGACGATTCCACATGATAAAGGTACCTGTATAACCCGTATGGTCTAGCCAATCTCCTTCCAAATTCCATGACAAAGAACGCTCCTTATCATCCAAAGGAGAAAAATTTTTACTCAAATCTCTTGCAAAATCATCTGCTAAATAGTGTTCTAAAAAAATTTGTAAATCCTTTACAGTCGAAAACAAACCAGCACTCCCTGCATGTCTGCCCAGGAGGCGAGCCTTGGGATCATGTACCACGCCAGCCTCTACACCTCTGACTGTTGGAACAGCAAGCTCAACAGGGCCAAACTTGGTTTTCGTCATTCCCCAAAGATTCCAGACTTGTTCTTGTAAAATCACATCCAAGTCTTGATTAAAAATTCTTTCCAAAATAAAGCCCAAAAGTAAAAAATGGACATCCGAATAAAGAAAGGCTGGCTGACTTCGTCTGTTGAGATGAAACATAGCTCCCTTTAATTCTGAGGCTGTTAAAAGGTCTCGATTTGGAATAAAAGGATCAAGATCTGTAGCATGGGTTAAAAGCTGACGAATAGTGATGTCTGGATAATCACTTTCAGGTAAAAAGTCGGTTACTGGTCTGTCAATATCTAATTGACCTTTTTCCCATAAACAGGTACAAACTGTGCCTACCCCAACAACCTTGCTGACACTAGCTAGGTCGTAAACTAGTCCTGCCTCAGTCTGTAAGCCATGCTCTGGGTCACTCTGTCCTAAATAGACCTCCGTCCATTGATTGTCCTTAAAATATGCAAAAGAGGCTCCGGGATAAATCCCTGCCTCGATTTGTTCTTCTATTTTTTTAATAATCTTGGTCCACTTCATACTTTTTCAAACCACAATTCAACATTATTTCTATCTTTACCAAGGAAGAATTTTTCGGACTTAGGAATAAAATATTCGGTAGATTCAAATCTCTTTCGAAGACTGGCTATGTCTAATTCATTGACCAAGAACTTGAGCATAGATAAGTCCCAAGTAACCGTATTGTCCACAGTCAAATCCTGCCCCTGAGCTGGGATAAAATCAAGTGATTCCCCAATTTCAGATGATTCCAAGAAACTTTCGATATCAGTTGGGAGATGTAATTCCATAGAAATCTCAAATTTACTTAAAGAAATTGATTCCAAATCTGTTTGAAATTCAGGCTTTTCTCCTACTTCTACTAGACTTGCTCTATCATCTTCCGCATGAATCAAAATCAAATCATCTTCTGGCGAGTAAATTTCAAAAGCGTAGCCATTTTGCCCCTTATATAATTGATGAATCGAATCTGTTTTAGATAAGAGTCCTTCGATTTCTAAGGGATTTTCCACCTTGATAATCAATCTGGCCAGTTTTTTTC
Organism: Streptococcus sp. 27098_8_76; assembly: GCF_041432315.1. GTDB lineage: Bacteria > Bacillota > Bacilli > Lactobacillales > Streptococcaceae > Streptococcus. Next base: position 2,381 of record NZ_JAPVZI010000004.1, read on the forward strand.
GTCCCTCTACCTTACGAGTACGCATGCTTGGTGCCTCTTCCAAAACCAGCTTCTCAAGACCTGTTTGATCACCTAGTGACAGAAAGGCTGACTCTTCTAACAAGGCCTTCATGCCAAGGGTTTCAATATAAAATGTTTCATTTAATTTTCTATTATTAACTTTTAAAGTAGGAATAATCCGTACAATCTGATTTACATTCATAAATTCCTCCGTCACTTTTTATTTTATAGGATTTTAGAATTTTTTACAAGATATTATGCTCAAATTTACCAATTTTCACCTCATTAAAAATTTTTTTCAAAAGTCTGGCCCAAAACTCCATTTTTAGGAAAAAATAAAAAAGTCAAAAAGCATACTAAAAGACATATTTTATACAACTTAAAATACTGATTTAAAATCTAAGATAAAACTGGAACTCTAATTAATATATTGATAACAAATAATTGACTGTCTTTGTTGATTTTTGATTACTGAGGAATATTAGAAATAAAAAGAACCAGCTCTTAGAACTGATTCCTTTTACAAGTGAAAAATTAGTTATTTTCAACTTTTTCATCGTATTTTGGTCTGATTGTTGTACCTGAGTTAACAATGGTACGTTTTTGAACAAGAGGGAGGTCTGTGCGATTATAAACTGTACGCCATGGTTCCCAAACAAGACCTGTTTTTTCTTGAATCTTCACACGTATATTGCGCACATTTCCTCTAAATTGAATTTCAGTTTGGAAGCCTGCTGTTCTGTTTTTACCATTATCTTCCCATTGACGTGAGCGAATGCTTTCAACTCCATCCTTATCATAAGTTACTTCATCCCAGTAAACATAGTAACGAGCAATGTAAGCTCCCTTATGATGTAAATTGAGGTAACCATTTTTATATGAAGTCACTTTAGTTTCAATGTAGTCTGTATTGCTTTGAATTGTGGCTACTTGATTATCTTTCAAGAATGCAGTCTTATAAGAAATTGGAACAGCAGGGTTTTGTGTACTGAAAGTAGCTCCTTCTTGAATCAATTTCTTCAAATCTTCTACTGTACCTGTCACAACACGTGCAGCGCCATCAGCATTTCCACCTACGATTGAAACTGTTACAGTTGTATCCTTCAAGACACGCGCCCATTCAGATTCTGGTTTAATAGGCACCCCTTTGATGACAGCATTAATCGCTGCTTTCAACTCTGTACTCTTGCTTGTTGTTTCAAATTTGACATACATTTGACGTCCGTATGAAACGCTTGACACGTATACAGGAGGTGTTTTGTCATCAATTCCACGTGCTTTCAATTGATCAACCGTTACTCCTGGAGCAAATACATCTGATGGATTTTTTGGAGCATCAAAGTTAGCAGTATAGTAAATTTGTTTAAAATCAACAACTTCAACTTGTTTTTCACCCTTGTTCACAGCCTCAAAGTCAATTTTCAAATTAACACCGACTTTTTCAAAATCACTTCCGAATTTTGCTTTCAATTGATTCATGCTGTAAGCAGAAGTTGATTCATACTGCATACGTGCTGGAGCAGGATTTTTCGCAGCATATTTTTCATGCCAACGATTTAACAAGGTATTCACACCTTCCTGCATACCACTTGCAGTTGGATTAGCATCTACATAGCTATCTCCGCCTACCATTCCTGGTAAATCAACACTGATTCTACCTTTGCTACGATCTAAACTAATTTGTTGTGGTTTGTTTTCTAGAAGGTCTTGATTTGCTTTAAATAAAGCACCTAAGAAGATATCTCCGTTACCATTAATGGCAACATCTGCAGAACCATTAGAAAGGTTTTTCTTCACTTTTTCCACAACCACAAATTCATTTCCTTGTTGCTTTGTGCTTGTATTAGTGTAATTTTCTAATGCTTCGCCTTTTCTAGTCAAAATATTTAGTTTATCGTAATTTAAACCAAATAAATAGTTATTTAGCTCTGCAGTATAATCTTTTTTAGCTTTACTTTCTGTTTTAACTTGGTTTTCTGTTTTCTTATCTGCTACTACTTTTTCTTCTTTTACAGCACGATATACTTCAACTTCTGCTAAACTAAGAGGAGTTTTAGATTTATTTAATTCAATTTTTACATATCGTGCATTAACTCCTGAGAATTGAACATCAACTGTTGGTTGATTGTTTAAGCTATCGACATGTTGACGAGCCACTTCCTTACCATCTTTATCTAACAAAATAACATCAAAATTAGATAAACGATCTGCTACATTACTGTCTCCACGATTGTAAATACGAACAGTTCCTACTGGTTCTTCTTTCTCTAAATCAACTTTCCACCAAGAATGATCTTGAAAATCTGTATGGGTAACGGAGCGATGTCCGTAGTCATTATCACGATTGCCATCAACTGCTCTAGAGGCATCTCCTCCATAAGCAGTCGAACTCTGACTTGCAGACTTATGAGCAGCAATATTTTCACCAGCAACTGCAGCAACGCTTGGCTCTGTCGCTTTTACTACATTTGTTTGAAATACAAGGCCAGAACCTAGCAAAAATGTTGCAATGGCAACACCACATACTCCAACGCTACGTTTACGAATAGAAAAACGAAATCCTTTATCTTGTTTGTTTTGAGACATATAAAACTCCTTTTATATTTAAACGAACTATTTCTTGAACGCGCTTCCTTGAAACGATATTAGTATAACATAAAAACAAGATAAGCACAATCGTTTTCTTAAAAAATTATTATTTTTTATTAGGTCAACTTGTATAGTTGCTCATATGTTAACAATTTTACATTTAAACATCCAGCGGTCTATACCACTAAAAACAGGAAAACGAGTAGGCTCAAGTCCCTATCAGTTAGGAATCAGCACTGTTCGTTTCTGTATATATAATCAAATTCAACTCTTAAATCTATAGTTTAACAAATTTCTCAATAAAAAGCTTTTCATTGTTTTTTATCATTTCTTAGATTCAAATTCTGTATAAGCTTCCTGAAGGTAAGCGTCAAAAACTTCTTCATCTGAAATCGTGTCAGAAATGAAGCTTCCGTTGCTAGTTCGTTCTGACAGGTTCAAGTCTTGCAATCGGCTTTCATAGATTGTTCCTTTGTTGGATTGAACAAGCAGAGTTTGGTCGTTCTCTTCCACTTCTGTACTGAAGAGATCACCAATGAAGCCTTGTTCTGCGACTGCTCCTGCTAAGAAGACACGGTGCGGTTTGTTTTTCAACTCACGCAAGACTTGTAGTCCTCTTTTAGCACGGCTGGTTGCTGGAATTTCCTCAATAGAAACACGTTTCAAACTTCCACGTTGTGTCAAGAGATAGAAGGAAGAGGTATTACAGATAAAGGCAGATTGGAGGACATCATCTTCTTTCAGATTCATAGCCTTGACACCTGCTGCCTTGGCACCGACAACCGGAACCTCTTCAATATTGAAACGCAGGGCATAACCGTTTTGACTAATCAAGAGAACATCATCTAGTTTGATTGGAGCTACTGCTACAATCTGGTCTGTCTCGTCTTTGAGTTTAGCATACTTAACAGACTTAGATTTATAGGTCCGCCACGGAGTGAATTCTTTTCGTTCTACGCGTTTGATTTGACCAAGCCGAGTCGCTGCAAAGTAGGTTGTCTCATCGTCAAACTGATCCACAACTTCAACATAAAGGATTTCTTCGTTAGTTTCAAAGTTTGTAATGGTCTGGCTCAGATGCTCTCCGATATCCTTCCAACGAATATCTGCCAACTCATGGATTGGTCGATAAATGACATTTCCAAGCGTCGTGAACATCAAAAGATGCTGGGTTGTCTTGGCAGATTGAACAAAGATCAGACGGTCATCATCACGTTTGCCAATTTCTTCCAGAGTGGATGCCGCAAAGGAACGTGGGCTGGTACGCTTGATGTAGCCTGCCTTGGTCACGCTGACATAGGTATCTTCCTCTGCGATAAGACTAGCTGTATCAATCTCGATTGCTTTCGCAGTGTCTTCTAAAGTGCTCAAACGTGGTGTCGCAAATTTCTTCTTAACCTCACGAAGCTCTTTCTTCATGAGATTGTACATAGTCCGCTCATCACCGATAATCGCCGCAAGCATGGCAATCTTCTCACGAAGTTCTGCTTCTTCTTCTTGCAAGACAATCACATCGGTATTGGTCAAACGATACAGTTGCAAGGTTACGATAGCCTCAGCCTGTTCTTCTGTAAAATCATAGCTGACCTTAAGGTTTTCCTTGGCGTCAGCCTTATTCTCAGAAGCACGGATAAGAGCAATGACTTCGTCCAAAATCGAAATTACACGAATCAAACCTTCGACGATATGGAGACGTTTCTCAGCCTTTTCCTTGTCAAAGCGGGAACGAGCCAAAATCACTTCGCGACGGTGGGCGATGTAGCTAGACAAGATTGGGACAATCCCGACCTGACGAGGTGTGAAATTGTCAATCGCCACCATGTTAAAGTTGTAGTTGATTTGTAGGTCGGTGTACTTAAATAGGTAGTTGAGAACAAGCTCCGTATTGGCGTCTTTTTTTAGCTCAATAGCGATTCGAAGACCATCACGGTCAGACTCATCGCGAACCTCAGCAATACCAGCCACCTTGTTATTGACACGAACATCATCGATTTTCTTGACTAGATTGGCCTTGTTGATTTCATAAGGAATCTCAGTAATAACAATTTGTTCCTTACCACCTTTTAGATTTTCAATCTCAGTCTTGGAACGAACAACCACGCGCCCTTTCCCAGTTTCATAGGCCTTCTTGATTTCATCACGACCCTGGATAATCCCTCCAGTCGGGAAGTCTGGTCCCGGCAAGAATTCCATGAGTTTATCCACCTTGGCAGTTGGGTGGTCAATCATGTAAACCGCCGCATCAATGACCTCAGCCAAATTATGGGGAGGAATGTCTGTGGCATATCCAGCCGAAATACCAGTCGATCCATTTACCAAGAGATTTGGAAAAGCTGCTGGCAAGACTGTCGGCTCTTTCTCGGTATCGTCAAAGTTCCAAGCAAAGGGAACTGTCTTCTTCTCGATATCCTGAAGAAGATAGCCAGCAATTTCAGACAGACGTGCCTCAGTATAACGCATAGCCGCAGGCGGATCTCCATCCATAGAACCGTTATTACCGTGCATTTCGACTAGAATCTCACGATTTTTCCAGTCCTGTGACATACGAACCATGGCATCATAGATAGAAATGTCACCGTGTGGGTGAAAATTCCCCATGATGTTACCGACAGACTTGGCCGACTTACGGTAACTCTTGTCAAAGGTATTGCCATCCTTATTCATCGAATAAAGAATACGGCGCTGAACCGGCTTCAAGCCATCACGAATGTCTGGCAAGGCTCGGTCTTGAATAATGTATTTGGAGTAGCGACCAAAGCGCTCTCCCATGATGTCCTCAAGGGACATGTTTTGAATGTTAGACATAATAATTCTCTTTTTAGTGTTTTATTGTAAAGTAAATCTATATTTTATAAATTTAACTGTTTCTTTGTAGGTAGTGAGAAAAGAAGAGCAATCCTACTAATCCTAGAATGAATAAAAGATTAATTTTAATAACAAATAAGCTAAGTAGGGTATTAATTAGACCGTGAAAAATGGCGCAAAAAAGGACCGACTTTGTCTTTTTGAAAACAGCTGCTAGAAGAATACTGAGATAAATTGCAAATAGACTGAATAATATAAAAGGCATCCCACTTTGGGAACTTCCAATCACAAACCATAAAGGTACATGCCATATTGCCCAAATACAACCTGTTATCAAACCGGAAATCCAAAAGGAGAATCTAGTTTCCAAAGTTGGTTGCAAGATGCCTCGCCATCCCAATTCTTCTTCGCCACCATAAACACAGACTGCACTCAAAAAAACAACTAACAAATTTCCTAGTGGAAAAGCCGGATTAAGCTCCTTAGATGAGAAAGCAATGACACCTGTCTGCACGAAAATTAGTAAAAGAAATAACAAAATATGTTTCTTTGAGTCCCCTAAGATAAAAGAGACTATGCTTTTAATGGATTTTTGAGGCAAACAAGAAATGGCTGCAATGGTTGGACCGAAACCTCCTAGTAAATGGAGAAAAACTCCTAGTGGACTTGTTAGACTTAAGAGGCTCATTTGCGTCAGAAAAGCGAGCAATCCCCAACCAAATCCCCAAGAAATGAGAAAACTAATCAGTAAAAATTTTGTTATCTTATTATTTTGTAAATGTTTCATTTGTTTCGAGTCTCTCCTCAGCATACTGAATCATTCTCTCAGCTACTTCTTTATCGTAATCAACCCCCACCTTTTGAGAAAGGGATTGAGCCTCTTGGTGGAAAAACTTCATTGTAGCAAACAAAGACTGAGTGATTTTATCTATACTTGAAAAATCAAGCAGATTTGAGAATTCCTTTTCTTTCTCAATGGGTAAATAGTTAAAAAGATACTTATAATTCTTGCCGACGTCTACTGTTCCCTTATCACTTGCTACCTGCCAAGCTAAGACTTTTAACAACTCTTGCTGACAAATACCATAGAGATGGTCCGTCGCATAGATGACTTGATAGCGACAAATTCCTTTGACCACGTAGGATGATACCCACCAAAATTCATTGCAGGAATTTTTAAAATCTGTCTCAGTAGCTGGGGTTATCCAGTAACGCTCTGGGCTGGGAGAATATGACTCAAACAAGCCCTTCTCATCTACTAAAACTATGAATCCTGTCTCGCTATCCACCCACTCTTGAATGTGTTCTTTAGGGCAAAGAGTCAAATCAATACGATTGCCATCTTCAAAGAGCATGAGATAGAGACGACGATTACCAAGACTGACTTCTTGCTCGATAATGCGTTTTCCAAACTGATTCAACCAAGAAAGGTCACTCATCAGATTATCAAAATCATCCACGACATAGACCACATCGTAGTCTTGAAATTCATCTTTTGGAGCATTTTGGTTTGTCCGTGAACCAGACATAGCGACAGCTTTGACTTGTAAAGTTTTGGCAGTCTGTAAAATCAGATCTAGCATTTCTGTTTCAGCTCTCATGTTGATACCCATTCATTAAAAACTGACTTAAAACACTGTCGCTTCTTCCAGCGTAAACTTGACATTATCCTCAATCCACTTACGGCGTGGTTCGACCTTATCTCCCATGAGAACATTGACGCGGCGTTCGGCGCGAGCTAGGTCTTCAATGGTGACACGGATAAGGGTACGGGTTTCTGGATTCATGGTTGTTTCCCAGAGCTGGTCGGCATTCATCTCACCAAGACCTTTGTAGCGTTGGAGGGTAGCGCCTTTACCGAACTGCTTACGGAGTTCTTCTAGCTCTCCGTCCGTCCAAGCGTAGGCCACTTCTTCTTTCTTGCCTTTACCTTTTGACATCTTGTAAAGAGGCGGAAGGGCGATATAGACATGTCCTGCCTCGACTAGCGGACGCATGTAACGGTAGAAAAATGTCAAGAGCAAGGTCTGGATATGGGCACCGTCAGTATCCGCATCGGTCATGATAATGATCTTGTCATAGTTGGCATCTTCAAGGGAGAAGTCTGCTCCGACACCCGCACCGATGGTATAAATCATCGTGTTGATTTCCTCATTTTTGAGGATATCCGCCATCTTGGCTTTGGCGGTATTGATAACCTTACCACGAAGAGGCAAGATTGCCTGGAACTTACGGTCACGGCCTTGTTTGGCAGAACCACCGGCAGAGTCTCCCTCGACTAGATAGAGTTCATTCTTAGCAGGATTTTTAGACTGGGCTGGGGTCAATTTCCCAGACAACAAGCCCTTATCCTTCTTGTTTTTCTTACCATTTCGACTCTCATCACGCGCCTTACGTGCCGCCTCACGCGCGTCACGCGCCTTGATAGCCTTGCGAATGAGATTAGAAGCCAATTCCCCATTTTCCATAAGGAAGAAGGTCAACTTATCCGCCACAATGCCATCCACAACTGGGCGAGCTAGTGGACTTCCTAGTTTGTCCTTGGTCTGTCCTTCAAACTGGAGATGTTCTTCAGGAACCAAGATAGAAAGAACGGCCGCTAGCCCCTCACGATAGTCTGACCCTTCAAGGTTTTTATCTTTTTCCTTGAGAAGCCCCGTCTTACGCGCATAGTCATTCATGACCTTAGTGATAGCAGATTTGAGTCCTGTCTCATGCGTTCCGCCGTCCTTGGTGCGAACGTTATTGACAAAGGACAAAATATTATCTGAAAATCCGTCATTATACTGAAGCGCAACTTCCACTTGAAAACCATTGTCTTCACCTTCAAAGTAAAGAACTGGCGTCAAGGTTTCCTTGTCTTCGTTCAGATAAGAAACAAAGTCCTGCACCCCGTTTTCATAATGAAACTCAATCGCTTCATCTGTTCGCTTGTCCGTTAAAGACAAGGTCACATTTTTCAAGAGAAAGGCTGATTCATTAAGACGCTCTGAAATGGTATTGTACTTGAAATCTGTCGTAGAAAAGATAGTCGCATCCGGCATGAAGGTAACCTTGGTACCTGTTTTAGACTTGGGTGCTGTACCGATTTTCTTCAAGGTCGTGACAGGTTTTCCCCCATTTTCAAAACGTTGCTTATAGATTGCCCCATCACGGGTAATTTCAACTTCCAGCCAACTTGAAAGAGCGTTAACAACGGAAGAACCCACCCCGTGGAGACCACCTGATGTCTTGTAGCCTCCTTGACCGAATTTCCCTCCTGCGTGGAGAATGGTAAAGATAACCTCAACAGTTGGAATTCCCATAGCGTGCATACCTGTCGGCATTCCACGTCCGTGGTCTTGAACCGTTAAACTTCCGTCTTTATTAATGGTCACATCAATACGATCGCCAAACCCAGACAGGGCTTCATCGACTGCATTATCGACAATTTCCCAGACTAGGTGGTGGAGACCAGCACCATCGGTCGATCCGATATACATCCCTGGACGTTTTCGAACTGCATCCAACCCTTCTAGCACCTGAATGGCATCATCATTATAATTGTTAATATTGATTTCCTTTTTTGACACAAGGAACCTCCTATTCGTTCATCTTTACTATTCTACAGGTTTTCCAAGGATTTTGCAAAATTTTTCTTTCTCCGGTGTGACAATTTCAGAAGTGATTCTCTGCCTTTCTTTCCCAATTCATGATATAATAGGAGTATGATTACAATAGTTTTATTAATCCTAGCCTATCTGCTGGGTTCGATTCCGTCTGGTCTCTGGATTGGACAGGTATTCTTTCAAATCAATCTGCGTGAACATGGTTCTGGAAATACCGGAACAACCAATACCTTCCGCATTTTAGGTAAGAAAGCTGGTATGGCAACCTTTGTGATTGACTTTTTTAAAGGAACCCTAGCAACGCTTCTTCCGATTATGTTTTATCTGCAAGGCGTTTCTCCTCTCATCTTTGGACTTTTGGCTGTTATTGGCCATACCTTCCCTATCTTTGCAGGATTTAAGGGAGGCAAGGCTGTCGCAACCAGTGCTGGAGTGATTTTCGGATTTGCGCCTGTCTTCTGTCTCTACCTTGCAGTTGTTTTCTTTGGAACCCTCTATCTTGGTAGCATGATTTCACTGTCTAGTGTCACAGCATCTATCGCAGCTGTCATCGGAGTTCTACTCTTTCCACTTTTTGGTTTTATCCTGAATAACTATGACCCTCTCTTCATCGCTATTATCCTAGCTCTTGCTAGTTTGATTATCATTCGACATAAGGACAATATCGCTCGTATCAAAAATAAAACTGAAAATTTGGTCCCTTGGGGATTAAACCTAACCCATCAAAATCCTAAAAAATAAAACGCCAGTTTAAACAGAACTGACGTTTTTTTGTATGCTTATTTTGATTTGATATAGTTGATACCATCTGCTTTTGGTGCAACTGCTTTTCCAAAGAAGGCTGCCAAGACAAGAATTGTCAAAACATAAGGTGCGATTTGAAGGTAAACCGCTGGCACTCCTTGTAGGAATGGCAATTGAGAACCGATAACAGCCAAACTTTGTGAAAGTCCAAAGAAGAGACTAGATAGCATAGCTCCGATTGGATTCCATTTTCCAAAGATCATTGCAGCAAGGGCGATAAATCCAGGCCCAACAATAGTTGTTACTGAGAAGTTAACTGAGATTGATTGAGCATAAATCGCTCCGCCAATTCCACCTAGGAAACCTGAAATAATAACCCCTAAATATCTCATCTTGTAGACATTGATTCCCAAGGTATCCGCTGCTTGAGGGTGTTCACCGACAGAGCGGAGACGAAGACCAAAACGGGTCTTGAAGAGGATAAACCAAGCAAGGAACGAGAAGGCAATCGCGATATAACCTAGCAGACTTGTTGACTTGAAGAAGATATCACCAATAACTGGGATATTTGCCAAGACTGGGAAGTCAAAGCGTCCAAAAGTTTGACTTAGGTTGTCGGTTTGTCCTTTGTTATAAAGAACTTTAACCAAGAAAACAGCCAAGGCAGGCGCCATCAAATTTAATACTGTACCGCTGACAACATGGTCTGCACGGAAATGAACCGTCGCTGCTGCGTGGATGATAGAAAAGATTCCCCCTACCAATCCTGCTACAAGCAAAGATAGCCATGGAGTTGCTGCTCCAAATTGTTCTGCAAATTCAAGGTTAAAGACGACTCCAGAAAAGGCACCCATAACCATAATTCCTTCAAGGCCAACGTTTACCACACCACCACGTTCAGAGAAAACACCGCCAATACTTGTAAAGATGAGGGGTGCTGAGTAAATCAGCATAGAAGACACCAAGAGGGTGAGCAAGGTTGTAATAGACATCTTTACTTACCTCCTTTAACTTGTTTTTTCGGTTTGACAAAGCGCTCGATAAGGTAATGAACACTGACAAAGAAGATAATAGACGCCGTTACAATGCTGACAAGCTCAGACGGTACCTGCGCCGCATTCATACCAGGGGCTCCAACTTGGAGAACACCAAATAGGAAGGCTGCAAAGAGAATACCAATTGGTGAGTTGGCCGCAAGCAGACTAACCGCCATTCCGTTAAATCCGACGGCTAATGATGCGCCTTGAACATAGACGTTCTGGAAGGTTCCAAGTCCTTCAACAGCTCCACCAAGACCTGCCAAGGCACCTGAAATAATCATTGATAGGATAATCGTTCGTTTTGCAGAAATACCAGCGTATTCTGAAGCATGTGGATTAAGACCAACCGCACGGATTTCAAAACCAAGGGTTGTTTTCTTGAGCATGAACCAAATGACTGCAACGGCAATGAGAGCAAAGAAAATACCGATATTCATCCGTGAATTACCAGTCAACTCAGCCAACCAAGGTGTCTGATAGGTTGCATTAGTACCAACACGAATTGTCGAATCTGTACTTTGCATAAAGTCTTTAGGGAAGGCATGGATAAAGGCATTCCCTACATACAAGACAATGTAGTTCATCATGATGGTTACGATAACCTCTGACGTCCCTAGATAAGCCCTAAGAATACCTGGAATCGCGCCAACAATCCCTCCAGCAATCAAGGCAATCACGATAGTTGCTAGAATCATCAAGGGACGTGGCATATCTGGATGCGACAAAGCAAACCAACCACTAAGAATCCAACCAGCCAAGGCCTGACCAGGAAGCCCGACGTTAAAGAAACCTGCACGACTGGCAACAGCAAAACCAAGACCAATCAAGACCAAAGGCCCCATAGCACGGAAGATTTCTCCAATCCCACGCAGACTACCAAAGGCCGTGTAGAACAATTCTTCGTAGCCCCAAATAGCATCATAACCGAAGATCCACATGACAATGGCTCCAAGTAAAATTCCTAGAAAGACAGAAATCAAGGGAACCGAAATTTGTTGTAGTTTTTTAGACATCACTCTTCTCCTTTCCCAAGTTTCCACCAGCCATCAAGACACCAAGTTCTTGTTTATTGGTTGTTTCTGGTGACACAATACCTTGAATCTTACCATCGTGGATAACGGCAATACGATCTGAGACATTTAAAATCTCATCTAGTTCAAAGCTGACAACAAGGACAGCCTTACCATTATCACGCTCTTCAATCAAGCGTTTGTGGATATATTCAATGGCACCGACATCCAAACCACGAGTTGGCTGGCTGACGATAAGGAGATCAGGATCACGATCAATTTCACGAGCAATAATTGCTTTTTGTTGATTTCCTCCTGAAAGTGCAGCTGCAGGAACAAATTCACTGGCAGCACGAACATCAAATTCTTCCATTAGCTTTTTAGCATAAGAAGTAATATTTGAATAGTTCAAAATTCCATTTTTACTATGTGGTTCTTTGTAGTAGGTTTGAAGGGCAATATTTTCAGAAATCATCATCTCTAAAATCAAACCATCACGGTGACGGTCTTCTGGAACGTGCCCAACACTTAGCTCTGTAATTTGTCGTGGATGCAAGCCTACAATTGAATCTCCTTTTAGCTCAATGCTACCAGATTCAACCTTGCGAAGACCTGTAATGGCTTGAATCAGTTCAGACTGACCATTTCCATCAATCCCTGCAATACCAACAATCTCTCCAGCACGAACATCCAAGGACAGATTTTTCACAGCTGGAACACCACGGTTTTCATTGACCACCAAATCTTTGATTGACAAGACCACTTCTTTTGGTTGAGAGGCTTGTTTCTCTGTTTTAAAGGAAACAGAACGTCCTACCATCATTTCTGCCAAATCAGCATTAGTAGCTCCTGCAATTTTGACGGTTTCAATTGATTTCCCACGACGGATAACTGTAACGCGGTCAGAAACTGCACGAATTTCATCCAACTTGTGGGTAATCAAGATAATTGATTTTCCTTCTTTAACAAGATTTTTCATAATGGCCATCAACTCCTCAATTTCTGATGGAGTCAAAACAGCCGTTGGTTCGTCAAAGATAAGAATATCAGCCCCCCGATAAAGGGTTTTTAAAATTTCCACACGTTGTTGGGCTCCAACTGAGATGTCTGCTACCTTGGCAGAAGGGTCCACAGCTAAGCCATAACGTTCAGAAAGAGCCTTGATTTCTTTGCTAGCTCCAGCGATATCTAGCACACCATTTTTAGTCAATTCACTTCCTAAAATAATGTTTTCAGCCACCGTGAAAGCCTCTACCAACATAAAGTGCTGGTGAACCATTCCGATTCCCAAGCCAGCTGCTTTAGATGGGGAGTCAAGATTGACAACTTGACCGTTGACCGCGATTTCACCACTAGTTGGTTCAAGAAGCCCTGCTAACATGTTCATGAGCGTGGACTTACCAGCCCCATTTTCTCCTAAAAGTGCATGAATTTCACCTTTTCGTAGGTGCAGGTTGATTTTGTCGTTGGCAACAAATTCACCAAACACCTTGGTAATATCACGCATCTCAATGACATTTTCGTGTGCCATGTGCTCTTCCTTTCAGAGTCTTATTTTATTTCAATAAAACTTGCTAGTTTATCTAGTAGCAAGCTTTACTGAGACAAAATGACTTTGTCTCAACTCTTAAAAAGCGGCCGATGGCCGCTTCCTAAGAAATAACTTCCATCCATTATTTTGCAGGAACTTTTACGCTTCCATCAAGGATTTTAGCTTTAGCATCTTCGACAGCTTTTTTACCTTCTTCTGAAAGGTTTGTTACTGCCAAGTCAACCCCTTTATCTTTCAATGAGTAAACGATCACTTGACCGCCAGGGAATTCACCTTTTTCTGCCTTGTTAGAAATATCTTTTACAGTTGTACCAACTTGTTTCAAAGTAGATGCAAGAACAAAGTTTGATTCTTTGCCATCTTTAGAAGTGTATTTACCTTCTGCTTCTTGGTCACGGTCAACACCGATAACCCAAACTTTTTCATTTTCAGGACGGCTTTCGTTGAGTGATTTTGCTTCTGCAAAGACACCAGCACCTGTACCACCAGCTACTTGGTAAACAATATCTGCACCAGCTGCGTATTGTGCTGCTGCAATTGTTTTACCTTTAGCAGCATCACCAAATGAACCAGCATAGTCAACTTGTACTTTGATAGATGGGTCTACTGAGGCAACACCTGCCTTGAAACCAGCTTCAAAACGAGAGATAACTTCTGACTCCTGCCCACCTACAAAACCAACTTGTTTTGTTTTAGTTGTTTTTGCTGCAGCTACACCTGCAAGGTAACCTGACTCATTATCAGCGAAAGTTACGCTCGCAACATTCTTTTGATCTTTAATCACATCATCAATCAAGACATAGTTCAAGTCAGAATGTTCTTTAGCTGCTTCTTCAACCGCATTGTGAAGGGCAAAACCAACACCGAAGATTAGGTTGTAACTTCCAGCCGCTTGTTGCAAGTTGTTAGCGTAGTCAGCCTCACTTGTTGATTGGAAGTAAGTGAAACCTTTATCTTTTGAAAGATTGTGTTCTTTACCCCAAGCCTGCAAACCTTCCCAAGCTGATTGGTTGAATGATTTGTCATCAACACCACCAGTATCAGTGACGATTGCTGCTTTTGTCTTCACATCAGAAGATGAAGCTGCGTTACGAGAAGAGCGGTTACCACATGCAGCAAGTCCAACTGCTGCTACTGCAACTAGACCAAGGCCTAGCCATTGTTTCTTGTTCATTACTGAACCTCCTAAATAAGATGTGCAACGATGTTGCAAGTATGGATTGATTGGTCACAAGGACCGTGCCACTCAAAGAGCGACTCAGACTAGTTTAAGTCTGTAAAAGAATATGGAAGTAATTCCCCGACCGTCATCTCGACCGTCGATTTATCTTTTGCGACTAAGGTCACTTTTAGATCTTGTTCAAAAAATTCGACCATTACTTGGCGACAAGCACCACATGGTGAAATCGGTTTTTCAGTTTGACCATAAACAATCAGCTCTGAAAATTCTCTTTGCCCTTCAGATACAGCCTTAAAAATGGCTGTTCTCTCACCGCAATTGGTCAAAGGATAGCTAGCATTTTCGATATTCACTCCCGTGTAAACACTTCCGTCTTTGGCTACTAAAACTGCTCCGATAGGAAAGTGAGAATAGGGGACATAGGCATGTTTGCTGGTTTCAATTGCCAGTTCAATCAACTCAGTAGTCGCCATCTGCCAATTCTCCTTTTAGAATTGCTACTCCAGCTGACGTTCCAATACGGGTCGCCCCTGCTTCAACAAAGGCAAGAGCATCTGCATAAGAACGAGCTCCGCCGGCGGCCTTGACACCCATATCAGGACCAACTGTTTCACGCATTAATCTAACATCTGCTATCGTAGCACCACCAGTTGAAAAGCCAGTTGAAGTTTTTACGAAGTCAGCCCCCGCTTTTTGGGCCAATTGGCAAGCCAAAACTTTTTCTTGGTCAGTCAGAAGGCATGCTTCAATAATGACTTTCACTAACTTGTCACCACTTGCTTCTACAACCGCACGGATGTCCGATTCAACCAAATCAAGATTACCTGTTTTGAGAGCCCCAACATTGATCACCATATCAATCTCGTCTGCACCATTTTGAATAGCTTCTTTGGTTTCAAAAGCTTTCACAGCTGAAGTTGTTGCTCCCAAGGGGAAACCTACTACTGTGCAGACCTTGACATCTGTGCCTTCAAGCCCTTTTTTGGCATGTTCAACCCAGGTCGGATTAACGCAAACACTGGCAAAATCATACTCCCTAGCCTCAGACAACAAACAATCAATTTGATTTTCTGTTGCATCTTGTTTTAAAAGCGTATGATCGATATATTTATTTAATTTCATATACGGATTCTCCTGTCGTTTATGAGATAATTTCTATAATTTCTCGTAAACTTTGCACCCTATCATTTATTTTAACATATTTTTGAAAATCTGTAACTAGCTGAGGAGAATTTTTTCCATTTGTGTATACTTTTGCAACAATTTCTCCCTTTTGAACGGAATCTCCAACTTTCTTTTCAAAAACAATTCCAGTTTCATAGTCCAAATCATCAGTCTTGACTGCACGACCAGCACCCAGTCTCATGGCATAGAGCCCAAAGTCCATAGCTGGGAGAGCTGAAATGACACCTGTTTCCTGAGCAGGGATTTCCACCACATGGGACACATTGACTGGGCGATAGAGATCTTCCAAGTCTCCACCTTGAGCTTGCACCATCTTCTCAAACTTAGCAAGCGCTTGTCCATTTTCAAGATGTTGGCGAACTTCTTCAACTGTCTTGTTTACATTTGCCAGACCAAGCATAATTTGAGCCAATTCACAGATAAAGTGGGTAATATCCTGACGACCTTGTCCTTGTAAAATCTCCAGTGCTTCAAGGATTTCCAGACGATTTCCAATCGCTCGTCCCAAGGGCTGGCTCATATCCGTAATCACTGCTACCGTCTTCCGACCAACAGCCTTACCAAGATCTACCATGGTTTGAGCCAGTTCTCGCGCCTCATCAACCGTCTTCATGAAAGCACCCTCTCCGACAGTCACGTCTAGCAAAATAGCATCCGCTCCTGCCGCGATTTTCTTGCTCATCACCGAACTCGCAATCAAAGGAATCGTGTCGACAGTTGCGGTCACATCACGGAGAGCGTAGAGAAGCTTATCTGCTTTAACCAGCTGATCTGATTGCCCAATGACAGACACTCCAATGTCCTGCACCTGACGAATGAAATCTTCTTGACTGCGCTCGACTTGATAGCCCTTAATGGACTCCAATTTATCAATTGTTCCACCAGTATGACCGAGACCACGACCACTCATTTTGGCTACAGGCACACCAAAGCTAGCAACAAGAGGAGCTAAAATCAAGGTCACCTTATCACCGACACCACCCGTAGAATGCTTGTCAACCTTAACCCCATCAATAGCTGATAAATCAAACTCTTGCCCAGTCTTAACCATTTTCATGGTCAAATCAGATATTTCTCGAGTCGTCATTCCTTTAAAATAAACAGCCATAGCAAAGGCAGACATCTGATAATCAGGAACAGTTCCTGATACATAGCCTTCTATCAGCCATTCAATTTCACTCGAAGTCAGTTCTTGACCGTCTCGTTTTTTTTGGATTAAATCAACTGCTCTCATTCTTTCACACTTCTAAGGATATAGTATCCCTTATCTTTTTTGACGACTTCACAATTGCCAAACACCTCTTCCATCTTGGACTTGGCACTTGGAGCCCCTTGTTTTTTTTGGATAACGATAGTCAAATCCCCACCAGTTTCCAAGAAATCTTTGCTTTTCTCAATGATTTCATGAACAACTTGCTTGCCCGCACGAATAGGGGGGTTGGAAATGACATGGTCAAATTTTCCTTCAACTTGTTCATAGATATTGGACTGGAAAATCGTCGCTTCTACTTTATTTCGTTCAGCATTTTGTTGCGCCAAATCCAAGGCACGATTATTGATATCGACCATGGTCGCCTGAACTCCAAAAGCCTTAGCCAAGGACAAGCCCAAAGGCCCATAACCACAGCCCACATCAAGGACAGTTTCTCCTTGGTTGACCTCTAGACATTTGAGCAAAAGTTGACTGCCAAAGTCAACCATTTTCTTGCTAAAAACACCCGCATCCGTCAAAAAGGTCATTTTTTCTCCCAACAAGTCCACTCTCAACTCATGAATGTCGTGAGCAGCGTCAGGATTTTCTGCATAATACATTTTACTCATGACACTATTTTACCATAATTTGACTCAAATTGTAAATCGTTTACAAATTGATAATAAAACGAAAAAGACTGAAGAAAGCTAGTGAGTAAAACATTTTCTTCAATCTCTTTCAACACTTATAAATAATAAGCCATTTAGAACTAGAAATATCATAATCAGGATAAAACAACAAATTTATCATCTATAATTAGGCTCATTTTTATGACTATTGCTTAACCTTCAAATACTTTATTATCAACAAAATTCCCAACAGGATGTTTAGATAAAAGCCCAACTGATAAGTTTGTGTCAAGATTTCCAAACTTGTCCAAAGGCGTATCAAATCTTCTAGCGACATGCGGAAGAAATAACCCTCTGTAGCAATCCACAAAATCAAAAATAGATAACTACCAGCAGCAAGCCATTTCGTCCACCGTTTTTTTAGGAAGAAAGCAATCAAGAGCGAACAGATAAAGACAGCTGTTACAATAGCATGTTCCATCAAAAAAGTAAAACCGTAATAGGTTTCCACAAAACGTCTACCATTATCCGCATTCGCTCCTTTTAAAAAAGGTAGTGCAAAACTTAAAATAAAACAGAGTTCCAATGTGTAACGTTTTAAGATTTTCATAGTACACCTCCTATAAGTTGTGAACTAAAAATTCCCCTTTATTAGCTTATAAATTAACAGAAACTATCTCCTACTTCATCTATAAATCGGTCAACCTCTATCTACCTCTATTATACGATATTGGCTTACTATCATCAAGAAACCGCTTTATTTTTTTAGCTTTTTATGGTATGATAGATAAAATATATAGGGGAAAACAAATGACCAACGAATTTTTACATTTTGAAAAAATCAGCCGCCAGACTTGGCAATCTTTACATCGAAAGACAACACCTCCTTTGACAGAAGAGGAATTAGAATCCATCAAGAGCTTTAATGACCAGATTAGTCTGCAAGATGTTACCGATGTCTATCTTCCCCTAGCCCATCTCATCCAGATTTACAAGCGTACCAAGGATGATTTGGCCTTTTCAAAAGGGATTTTCCTCCAACGTGAAAGCAAATCTCAACCTTTTATCATTGGGGTTTCTGGGAGTGTTGCCGTTGGAAAATCTACAACTAGTCGACTACTGCAAATCTTACTATCCCGTACGCTTACAGATGCTACAGTTGAGTTGGTAACAACTGATGGCTTCCTCTATCCCAACCAGACCTTGGTTGAGCAAGAGATTTTAAATCGCAAGGGATTTCCTGAAAGCTATGATATGGAAGCTCTTCTCAACTTCCTGGACCACATCAAAAATGGACAAGATGTAGATATTCCTGTCTATTCTCATGAAGTCTACGACATCGTACCTGAGGAAAAGCAAAGCGTCAAAGCCGCTGATTTTGTGATCGTTGAAGGAATCAATGTCTTTCAAAATCCACAAAACGAGCGTCTCTATATCACTGACTTCTTTGACTTTTCCATCTATGTTGATGCTGCAGTCGATGACATCGAGAGTTGGTATCTGGACCGTTTCTTGAAAATGCTGAGCCTAGCCCAAAACGATCCCGAAAGCTACTACTATCGTTTTACACAAATGCCGATTGGGGAAGTGGAATCCTTTGCCCATCAGGTCTGGACCAGTATCAATCTCACAAATCTACAAAATTATATTGAACCAACCAGAAATCGTGCAGAAGTGATTCTGCATAAAACAAAGAACCATGAAATCGATGAAATTTACTTAAAAAAGTAATTTTCCCTTGTCAAAACGTAAGTTTTCAGATATAATGGTATAGTTAGTAAATATGGAGGTAAGAACATTGGCAAACATTAAATCAGCTATCAAACGCGCTGAATTGAACGTTAAACAAAACGAAAAGAACTCAGCTCAAAAATCAGCTATGCGTACTGCTATCAAAGCTTTCGAAGCAAACCCATCTGAAGAACTTTTCCGTGCTGCTAGCTCAGCTATCGATAAAGCAGAAACTAAAGGTTTGATTCACAAAAACAAAGCAAGTCGCGATAAAGCTCGTCTTTCAGCTAAACTTGCTAAATAAGAAACAGTCCATAGAGGCTGTTTTTTTGTCTCCAAATTGGAAAAGGTAGAAAATGAAAATTGCAATTATCGGATATTCTGGTGCTGGTAAGTCAACGCTAGCAGAAAAATTATCTAACTACTACTCCATCCCAAAACTTCACATGGACACACTCCAATTTCAACCTGGTTGGCAAGACAGTGATCGCGAATGGATGTTGGATGAGATGAAAAATTTTCTCACCAAACATGAAGCTTGGGTTATTGATGGTAATTATTCTTGGTGCTATTACGAAGAAAGAATGCAGGAAGCTGACCAAATCATCTTTCTCAATTTTTCTCCATTGACCTGTCTCTTTCGAGCCTTTAATCGTTATCTTAAATACCGGGGAAAAGTAAGAGAAAGTATGGCAGCTGGTTGTCAAGAACAGTTTAATTGGGAGTTTATCAGATGGATTCTCTGGGATGGGCGCACTAAAGCTCAAAAAGAAAATTACCAAAAACTTTGCCAGGAATACTCACATAAAGTCACTATTCTTCGAAATCAAAGAGAGTTAGATCAGTTTCTGGATAAGAAAAGGAAGTCCTCCAATTCATAAAGAAGGGCTTCCTTTTTGACTATAATTAGTCCGCAATCAAGGTTTCCAAACCAACCTTCATCATATCGGTGAAGGTATTTTGGCGTTCTTCTGCAGTTGTATCTTCATCTGGATTAACCAAACTATCAGAGATTGTCATGATAGCTAGTGCATCAACATGGTGTTGGGCTGCCAGATAGTAAAGTGCTGCTGCTTCCATTTCCACAGCCTTGACTCCCCATTTACCAAGCTCGATGTTCTTTTCAAAGTAGTTTGAATAGAAGACATCAGATGACAAAACGTTCCCAACGTGAGTAGTCATGCCAAGTTCTTTAGCGATATGATAAGCCTTATCTAACAAATCAAAGCTAGCGATTTGTGGGAAATCGTACTGTGGCCAGTCATTGCGGATGATGTTAGAATTTGTTGCAGCTGCCTGCGCCAAAACCAATTCACGAACATGGACATCCTCATTCAAAGAACCCGCAGTTCCCACACGGATCAGTTTTTTCACACCATAGTCAACAATCAACTCACGCGCATAAATCGAAATGGATGGCATTCCCATCCCAGTTCCCATAACAGATACACGGTGACCCTTGTAAGTACCAGTATAACCAAACATGTTACGCACTTCGTTAAAACAAACAGCATCTTCAAGGAAATTCTCCGCAATAAACTTAGCACGAAGAGGATCTCCAGGAAGAAGAATTCTATCAGCAATTTCACCCTGCTGAGCAGCAATATGGATAGACATAGTTAAGATATAAAGGGCGACAGAGAACAAAGTAAAAATAGGAAACTGACGACGCATCGCAGATGCTAGACAATTTATCTTTTTTACACAGTTCTCCGCCCGTATTCAGTTCAATGAATACAGTTAACCCATCCTTTCTTTTTTCTAAAATTTATAATCAGAAAGATACCAAACCCGTCAAAAAGCGAAGGGAAAATAGGAGTTGGGCGCAGTGAGCGATGCTCGCTAGGCCAACCATCTTTTCCCCACTGCTTTTAGGGTGGGTTCAATTCCTTTCTTAATTTTGATAATATTGAGAAGATTAGACCGGCTTTAATTCAAAACCGAACTACCCTTCCTAAGTTTTTAGAAAAGTTTTCTACTCGTGTTCAAATCAGAACACACGCTCTGCCTTTCTTTTTTGTATATTTAGGATAGCGACAGAGAACAAAGTAAAAATAGGAAACTGACGACGCCTCGTAGATGCTAGACAGTTTATCTTTTTTACACAGTTCTCCGCCCGTATTCAGTTCAGTGAATACAGTTAACCCATCCTTTCTTTATTCTAAAAGTGATACTACGAAAGATACCAAACCCGTCAAAAAGCACAGGGAAAATAGGAGTTGGGCGCAGTGAGTGATGCTCGCTAGACCAACTATCTTTTTCCCACTGCTTTTAGGGTGGGTTCAATTCCTTTCTTTTTAAATTTTGATTGTATAGAAGAGAATAGCCCGTATTCAGTTTAGCTAATACGGTTAACCCATCCTTTCTTTATTTTATGAAGATTAGAGAGCGAGAAGAAAACGACTGAAAATTAGGAAGCTGACGAGAAATCCTGATTTTTCAGTCAGATTATCTATTTTCCGAGTTTTCCGCTCGTGTTCAAATCAAAACACGCGCTCTACCTTTCTTTTTAATTTTATTCTCTCACAGAGAGCTACCTGAGTCCTATTCGAGCTCAGGTAGTTATCTTATAAACTAAATTATCTAACTGTCATTGTACCATCAGATTACAAGACATCATCGTCACTCACCTTGGAATTTAATGTCGTTCCCCAATGGGTAATTTTACGGTGGGGTTGAGCTAAAATTGGTCTGTTTTCATAGATTGTTTGCCATCTATTCCATAGTAGACCTGTCTTTTTCTCAATCTTAATTCGCAGATTTCTCATATTTTCTTTGATTGGGAGGTTGAGCACAAAACCTGCAGTCTGATTGCGACCGTTGCCTTCCCAAGAACGACTACGAACAACTTGGTTCCCATTTTTGTCTACTGTAACTTC
This sequence comes from Streptococcus sp. 27098_8_76, assembly GCF_041432315.1. Classification (GTDB taxonomy): domain Bacteria; phylum Bacillota; class Bacilli; order Lactobacillales; family Streptococcaceae; genus Streptococcus. The sequence continues at coordinate 24,525 of NZ_JAPVZI010000004.1, forward strand.
TTCCCACGATATTGAATAACGTGCAATATAAGCACCGCTATGTTGAATAGTTAGTGTCTTATCTTTTGCAGGAGCCTGACTTATCTGTTGAATTGGTTTAGAAACTTGTGTCGCTGTCTCACCATTCGTAGCGATAAAGCGGAAAACTTCTACTTCTGCAAGACTGAGGGCTTGATTGTTCTTGCGTAGTTGCACACGAACACGGCGGCCCAATTTCCCATTTAATTGAACATCCAAGCTCGTTCCGTCAAGTTTAGAAACATACTGTCTAGCAACTTCTTTCCCTTTTTCATCATACAAAATCACATCAAAGTCTGACAGACGTTTAGAAAGTTCTCCATCCCCACGGTTATGAAGGCGGACAAGCCCTACCTGTTCTGTACGACCTAAATCAACTTCCCACCAAGGCTGGTTTTCAAATTTTGTATGAGTAATTGATTGCTGGCTATAGCTACTATTGGTATTGCCATCCAAGGCGCGACTAGCATCTCCTCCAAAATCAGTAGAACTTTGCTTAGCTTGTTTTTTCCAAGCGATATTCTCAGCACGATATACTTGGACTTCTGCAAGACTGAGGGCATTATAGCTTTCTAGGTCAATCCGAACATAGCGCGCTTTTTTATGGTTGATCGCAATTTGTGCTGACACATCTTTAAGAGATGTTATGCGTTTTCTCTCAATTTCTTTACCAAAACTATCTAAAAGAATGACATCAAAGTTTGCCAATCTATCCTGGGCAGTGTCTGTTCGGTTGTAAATATTGATTTGGCGAATGGTTTCTTCTTTAGACAAATCTACTTGCCACCAAGGCTTAGATTGGAAGTTTGTATGAGTGACAGAATTGTGACCATAGTTACCATCGACTTTGCCATCCACAGCTCTTCTAGCATCTCCTCCGAAAGCTGTCGAACTTTGACTAACCTGTTTCCCTAAGGCAATATTTTCCATTGGTTCAGCGCTTGGTTGACTAGAAGATTGAGGCAGAGCCTGTTTCTTAAAGAATCGCACTTTATCCAATTTCGGATCACGATAACCATGTTTATCCAAGGTAGCTCGTTTACCAATATTAAAGTTAGGAATATCATTCATTCGACTTTCAAAATAGCCACGAGAACGGTGTTTAAAGCGTGAATTACCTGTAAATGTAACAATATCACGATCATTATGAATCAAGGGAGTCACAACATTATCATTATCAACCACATAATGCTTAATTTTTCCACTAACAGCTAATTTACGGCTTTCCAAACCAACATCCCAGAAACCATTCTTAGCATTCCAAACCGTTCTGGAAGTAATCACTTTAGGAGCACTGAAAGTCGTCACTTTCCTCAATACATTATTATAAAAATCAGGATATTTTTGGTAAGCTTCAACTGCTGCAATCTGAGCTAGGTAGCCTCCAAGAGAATGACCTGTCATATACAACTTGGTAATACTTGTATCCTTGGCTAATTCCCCAACAACCTTGCGGATATCATCCGCTTGGGCTGGTTTATTTCCACCTAATAAAACCAAATCTGCACTTAAATCCTTGGCATCATTAACTCGCGTTCCACGAATAGCCAACATGTGCACCGTTCCATCTTTGAGATAAGGAAGGTCGCTCTTGGTCTCAAATAAGAAAGCATCCAGACCACTATCTGTATGGTAGGCTTTTTTCATCTTCCAGAAAGGAGCCAATTCATTGTGCATGAGTTTGTATTCTTGACGGTCAAGATAGAGACTAGGGAAAGGATTCTTATGATCTAAAATTTTCTCAATATAATCATCGTCTCGGTAGGCTAACTCCATAAAGAGAAGAGAATCACGGTCTGTTACATACCATTCTTTCTTATTGTCATCTTCTCCATCTGCCAAACCATCCCCATCACTGTCTGCTAGCAAGGGATGACTATGATATCCTAGATAATCCTTACCATCTTTGTTGTACACATAAAGTTCATCTTTGTTTTTGATGCCATCTTGGTCATCATCCCCTTCCAAATCAAGAACTTTTTCACCGTAGAGAGAATTGTCAAGTAAATCATTTTCTGAGTGCAGTTCTCCTTTTGAGATTTTCAAAAGATCTTCTGCTGTCACAGGACGAGAAGTTATAGCCTCATCCTTTACATTTTTCTCTTTATTCACGTCTTCAGGAACTAGAGTAGGCTCTGTTTTATGAGATTCTAGTTTTTCTTCTTCCTTCTGATTTTTAAGGACTTCTTTTGTTTCTGGAGCTGGTTGGATAACTTCTGCCCCTTCCTCTATAAGAGGTGTTTCCTGTTTTTTATCAGTATTTTCTAGTTTTGTCGGACTATCCGTTACATTTACTACTAGAGGAGTTTCATTTTTCACAACTGGACTTCCTTCATTGGCAGAAATTCCTGTCGGTGCTAAAAAAGCAAATCCAACTGCAACAGATACAACTCCGATACTTAATTTTTTTATACCAAAACGCATAATTCGTTGATCAATTCTCATTTATTCATATATCTTTCTATTATTTTCACCCTCTTTACCAACAATATTCTCCAATCAGCTAATCTCCTTTAGCATTAAGATTTCATTTTTATACTTTGTTAGCAAGAATTTGAAGAGGTTTATAAAAGTATAGGAACCTCATTCATTTTTCATTTCATAATTCTATATGGAAATTAACTGTTTCATTTATCTTCCAGCTTACAGAAATACTTTCCTACTCATTTTCTTTCTCATAGCTCAGCAAGAATCGCTTTAAGCAATCCTTTAAAGTCGCCTTTAACACGCTCAGTCACTTCTACAACTTCCTCGTGGTTAAGTTCTTCTTGGAAACCAGCCGCAAAGTTAGTAATACATGAAATTCCCAAAACTTTCAAACCTGAGTGGGCTGCCACAATAACTTCAGGAACAGTAGACATACCAACTGCATCTGCCCCCAATGTCTTATAGGCACGAATCTCTGCTGGTGTCTCATAAGTCGGACCAGTTACACCGATATAGACACCTTCATCAAGCTTGATACCAAGTTTCTTAGCCACTTCATGGGCAGTAGCACGGTATTCTGGTGTGTAAGCCTTAGACATATCAGGGAAACGTGGACCAAAGTCATCCAAATTTTCACCCATCAATGGGTTTTGCCCCGTCATATTGATATGGTCTGAGATAGCCATCAAAGTACCAGGACCAAAGCCAATACCACCAGCTGCATTGGTAACAATGACACCTTCACATCCGAGAACTTTCATCACACGTAATGGGAAAGTCACGACTTCAAGAGGATTTCCTTCGTAGAAATGGAAGCGACCTTGAAGAGCCAAGACTTTTCGACCTGCAAGTTCTCCATATACCAATTTCCCAGCGTGTCCGACGACTGTAGAGCGACCCCAGTTTGGAATGTCTGCATAATCTACTACAACTGGATTTTCGATTTCTTCTGCAAGTTCTCCCAGACCTGATCCAAGGATTAGACCAAACTCGGGAGCTTGGATTCCTTTATCTTTCAGGAAAGCAGCTGTTTCCTTGATCTTATCTAAAAATGTCATTATACATCTCCTTTATTATTTTTTAGCATTTGACCGATTTTATCAAAGGTTTTTGCGTTGCGAATGGTGATGTTGCGATAAAAAGGCATCTTGAGTAAGTACTTATGATAGGCAGTTGCATAGTAGGATTCCTCAGTGAATTTCCCCCAGAAAATCCCAAGTATTCCAACATGAACCACTTCATCTTTCAGTTCCAAACTTTCAACTTTCTCAATGACTTGACCAACATCCAAGCCCTCCGTGTAAAAGAGGACATCCTTTCGAGCCAGGTCTTTGGCCCACCATTCAGGCAGATTTTCAAGTTCTGCTTCAAAGTCCTCAAGACTCAGTAAGGAAAAGCTCTGAATAAATGGATAATGGATTTCAAAGAAAGCCTCTAACTTTTCAACCAATCGGGCTTTGGGGTCTGTCGAAGTAAAGAAAATATTGCCACTGTTGATGTAGGTCTCAACCTTCTCCAAACCCAACTCTGTCAATTCTTGACGAAGTTGCGACATAACAACCTTATTCTTCCCACCGACATTAATGCCCCTAGCCAGTAAAGCATAGCGCGTCATCTTATACCAATTTATCTAAGAAACTTTCCCCAATCATGGCAGTTTCAACACCAAAGTTATCCGCAACTGTCGCTGAGATATCTGCAAAATGTCCAACTGGAATGACACCATTTCCCTTAAAGCTAGGGCTGTAAGCTAAAAGTGGAATATATTCACGAGTGTGGTCTGTTCCTGCATAGGTTGGGTCATTTCCATGGTCAGCAGTAATCAAAAGAAGGTCATCCTCTCTCATAGCTGCGATAATTTCAGGCAAGCGTTCATCAAACTCATGCAAGCAATCACGGTAGCCATGAGCATTGCGACGGTGTCCATAAAGGGCATCAAAGTCAACTAAGTTTGTGAAGGAGAATCCTTTTTCAAATTCAGCAAGTCCCATGGTCTTCAATAATGTATCAATTCCGTGGCTGTTTGACTTGTTGTGGCCCATGTCATGATTGATACCAGCTCCGTTAAAGATATCGTTGATTTTACCAACAGCGTAAGTATCGATACCTGCTTCGTTCAATTTATCCAAAACGGTTGGAGCAAATGGAGATACTGCCAAGTCACGACGATTTGCCGTACGAGTGAAATTACCTGATTCACCAACATATGGACGGGCAATGATACGACCTAGAAGAGCAGGACGTTCAAGTGTAATCGAACGAGCGTATTCACAGATACGGTACAATTCATCTAAAGGAATAATGTCTTCGTGGGCAGCAATCTGCAAAACAGGGTCAGCTGAAGTATAGATAATCAACTCCCCAGTTTCCATCTGACGTGGTCCGAAATCATCGATAACAGCCGTACCTGAGTAAGGTTTGTTGGCTTCACGAATGACCTTACGTCCTGAAAATTCTTCGATTTTTGTCAGAATTTCTTCTGGGAATCCGTTCCAGAAAGTATCGAAGGGCTCAGTAATGTTGAGTCCCATGATTTCCCAGTGACCAGTCATAGTATCCTTACCAAGGGATACTTCTTCCAATTTTGTTGCATATCCTGTTGGATTACTTTCAGCTGGAACAGTCTTAAGAGGAGTTTCACGAGGAATATTTCCTAGACCGATTTTAGCCATATTTGGCACATTTAAACCAACTGTTTTTGAAATGTGTCCCAGTGTATCAGAAGCGCCGTCTGGAACCCCTGCATTGACAAAGTTATTGGCATCTGGTGCAGCACCGATTCCTACAGAATCCAGTACAACCAAGTGAATACGATTAAATTTTGACATATTGTATCTCCTTATTATGTTGATTAGTTTGCTTTTGTTGAAGTTAAAATCTGAACTCCATCTCGTCCAGCAACGATGACCTTATCCACCATTTGGTTGAATAAACCGTGCTCTACAACACCAACGATATGGTCCAATTCTTGTCCAAAGGCTATTGGATCTTCGATGACATCCAAGGCTAAGTCAATAATAAAGTTCTGCATATCGGTCACAAAACGTTGGCCATCTTTTTCACGGAAGCTTGGTTTGTAGCCAGCTCGCTCAAAACGACGAAATACTTGTTCTGCACCATACTGAACCACTTCTACTGGCAATTTAAAAGCACCTAGTTTGTCGACCAGCTTGCTTTCATCCACCACCCAAATATATTCTTTTGAGGGCGTTGCCACAACCTTCTCCATGAGAAGGGCACCACCACCGCCTTTGATTCCGTTAAACTGACTATCAACTTCATCAGCCCCGTCAACCGTCACATCAACCAAATCTACTTGGTCAATAGACTTGAGCGGGATATTAAGGCCTTCAGCCTGCTTACTGGTCACACGAGAAGTCGTTACAGCTGTAATCTGCAGTCCTTCTTCCTTGATACGACGACCGATTTCTTCGACAAAATAATAGGCAGTCGAACCTGTCCCAAGTCCAACGACCATTCCATCGCTCACGAACTCAGCAGCCTTGATACCTGCCATTTTCTTCAGATTTTCCATCAATTGACCTCCATCACTCTCAATTCTAATTCTACTATGAAATCGTTTTTTATTCAAGAAAAAAGGTTTAAACAGTATTTTTTCTTGAATTTTCTTGAATTTTTTTCAAAATATACATTTTCTTTTTACTAAACGAATAAAAATTATAGTCTACCCTAATTTTGAGTACACTAAAAATAGAGCTTAAAACCCAATTTAAAAAAATTAACTGATATGTACCCATTAGATTGTTTAATCAAGTAAAAGAACTAATCGAGACAAAAGATTTCGAAGCTGCTAAAACATTTGTTGCAGAAAATCAAGAACAACTTGGAGAATACTTCTCTCAAGCTCAGCAGTTGATTTCTGGTTCAGAAGGTCCAGATGGCCTCGTTAGCAAAATTAAAGGATTTTTCTAAAAATATAAAAGGCTGGCAAAACTCAATTTCAGAAGAAAATGAAATTAATTTTCCCACAATAAAACGCATAGTGTCAAATTTTTTGTAAATCTGATGCTATGCGTTTTTTATGATTAACTATGTTCTGTGATAAACTTGTAGGCTTCTTGACCAGCGATAGCTCCATCTCCAACTGCTGTTGTTACTTGGCGAAGGTCCTTCAAGCGAACATCTCCAACTGCAAAGATACCGTCAACTGCAGTCTTCATGTGGCTATCTGTCACAATCCAGCCTGCCTGATCTTGAATATTCAATTCTTTAACAAAATCGCTAAGAGGGTCCAATCCAACATAGATAAAGACGCCACCGAAGGCTTGTTCTGTCACTTGACCTGTTTTCACATTTTCAAATACGACAGATTCTACTCGATTTTCACCTTTGATTTCCTTAACTACAGAATCCCAGATAAAGCTGATTTTCTCATTTGCAAAAGCGCGGTCTTGTAAAACCTTTTGGGCACGAAGTTGATCACGACGGTGAACGATGGTAACAGTCTTAGCAAAACGAGTCAAGAAGAGAGCTTCTTCAACAGCTGAATCTCCACCACCAACTACCAACAAATCTTGGTCACGGAAGAAGGCACCATCACACACGGCACAGTATGAAACACCACGACTGTTCAGTTCTTCTTCTCCAGGTACTCCCAAAGGACGGTGTTTAGAACCAGTTGCTACGATAACTGTACGTGTTTCATATGTTTGGTCATCGATCATCACTTTCTTAAAATCACCATGATCTTCGACATTTTCAACATAACCATAGATGTGCTCCACACCAAGATTTTCAAGTGGTTCAAACATCTTTTCAGCCAATTCAGGTCCACTAATATTAGCGTATCCTGGGTAATTTTCAATATCAGATGTATTATTCATCTGACCACCTGGCAGACCACCTTCAATCAAGCCTACTTTGAGATTGCTTCGAGCAGCATACAAGGCTGCAGTCATACCTGCAGGTCCAGCACCGATAATAATAGTATCGTACATATAGATTCCTTCTTTCTTGTTGTAACTACCTTTATTCTAACTCTTTCTTGTCAATCAAGCAAGGATTATGCCTTGAAAACAAGAATTAAACTCATAACCGCAAAGGATAATACTGGAACAACCAAGACTCCAATCATAATCATATCATAGAGATGGGCTTGGCGAGCCTTGGCTGTCTTATCAACTCCTGACATGGCTCTTAGTCCAATCCAAATACCTAAAAAAATGAGGACAAGGATGGTGGTCAAGATCAAACTCTCGAAATATAAAGAAAATAGTTGCAGTAGCATGATTTCTCTCATTTCTATCTTTTTTAAAGAGTAAACTCAGCTAGTCCAGCTAACTGAGTTTTCCTTTATCTATTATATCAAATATAAGTTCGTTTGTAACTAGCGAAGAATTCTTTTGTTCGTTCTTCTTTAGGATGGTGGATAATCTCATCCGGTGTTCCAGACTCAATGATTTTCCCCTTATCTAGGAAGAGAATCTTGTCAGCAACTTGGGCTACAAAGGACATGTCATGACTGACCAAAATCATGGTTTGACCTGACTTCGCAGCATCTGCAATAGACTTTTCTACTTCTCCGACCAATTCTGGGTCAAGGGCTGAAGTTGGTTCATCTAAGAGCAAGACATCTGGTTTCATAGCAAGCGCACGCGCTAGGGCAACCCGTTGCTTCTGTCCACCTGATAAATGGCGAGGATAATGGTTCTCACGGTCAGAAAGCCCAACCTTAGCCAACTCTTCCTTGGCAATCTTAGTCGCTTCTTGGTCAGATAATTTCTTAACAACAACCAAGCCTTCTTTCACATTATCAAGTGCTGTACGACGTTCAAACAAATTAAACTGTTGGAAAACCATGGACAGCTTGCGACGTAGGGCAAGGATTTCTTCTTGAGTGATTTTAGAAAAATCAACCGAGAAATCATCAATCTGAATCGAGCCACTGTCAGGTGTTTCAAGATAGTTGAGACTGCGAAGGAAAGTTGATTTTCCAGCTCCTGAAGAACCAATCAAGGCTACAACTTCTCCTTTTTGGATATCCAAGTCCAGATGATCCAAGACAGTCTGTCCTGAAAAGGATTTACTTAAATTCGAAATCTTAATCATTAACGAAGGTCTCCTTTCACATCTGTTTGCACTGTATCAGGTGCAGAAATAGCCATTTTTCTCTCGATGAAACGACCGAGACTTTCAATTCCGATATTGACTACCCAATAAACAAGGGCAACGGAGATGAAGCGTTCAAAATATCGGTAATCAGCTCCACCCAAAATCTGAGCTTGGGCAAAGACTTCCACAACACCCGCACTAAAGGCTAGAGAAGTCCCCTTGGTCAAGCCGATTAGGGAATTAATCAAGGTTGGAGTCGCCACAACGGCCGCATTTGGAATAATCACGCGACGATAAACTTGTGCTCGGGTCATCCCCAGACTGCGTGCTGCCTCATTCTCACCAGGATTGACTGAGAGAATGGCTGCACGAATAGTTTCACTGGCATAAGCAGCCTCATTAAAAGCAAAGGCAACAATCGCAAAAGCAGCAGCTGGAATCGCATTGATATTGAGACCAGTCCCCCATTGCTGATTGAGAGCTTTCAAAGCCAAAGGAATTCCGTAGTAGGTCAACATGAGTTGCACCAAAATCGGTGTCCCTTTTAAGAAACTAACAAAGAAGGCCTGCAAGGGATATAAAATTCTGACACGATTGATTTTCACAATGGCAAAAATCAGAGCCAAAACCAAGCCAAAAAAGGCACCACCAATTGTCAACATAATCGTTGTTGGAAGTTGTTGGACAATTCTCGGGATTCCATCAAAGACCGAACGCAGACTAAACAGCTTGCCATCCGGAATCAATTGCATCAAGTTTTGGTACCAATCTGATGCTAAAATCGTTGTAACATTCATAAAAACATCCTCTCCTGATAATGATTCATTCTACCATACTTCTGCCGTCAATGAAATTATTTGCTACGGTCAGATACAGACTTTGTCTACCTACTAGTTTATCATACTTTGAAACAGGGAGGTTATATATTTTATCTATCAAAGAGATAGATAAAAACTATTTCAATCCCAATTCTTCATAAGCTTTTCGATAACCGATTTGCTTAACAGTTCCATTTTCTACTAAAATGGGTCGTTTTAACAACATACCGTCACTTGCTAGCAACTCAGCCGCTTCTTGGTTTGACAGACTTCCTACCTTATCTTTCAGCCCTAATTCACGGTATTTGATTCCACTGGTGTTGAAAAATTGCTTCAATTCAAATCCTGAGGTTTCTAGCCAGTTTAAAATGACTTCTTGACTAGGTGTTTCTTCCACGATGTGAACAGCTTTGTAGTCCACACCGAGTTGGTTTAATTCTTGTTTTGCTTTTTTACAAGTTGAACATTTTGGGTATTCGATAAATTCTAACATGTGTTTCACTTTCTATTTTATATCTTTAAAATCTGCGTCTTCATGCTCCAAGAGCCAGGCTTTCTTTTCCACTCCTGCAGCATAACCTGTCAGACGCTTGCCTACTCCCAGCACACGGTGACAAGGTACTAGGATAGACCAAGGATTGCGCCCCACTGCTCCACCAATTGCTTGAGCAGAAGGCACTTGCAGATCTTGGGCTATTTGTCCATAGGTCACTGTCTGACCATAAGGAATTCCCTGTAAATAGGACCAAACTCGCTTTTCAAAATCCGTACCGATTGGAGCCAAAGGTAAGTTGGATAAATCCTGCGACTTTCCTTTAAAATAATTATCTAAGCAAGCAATAACTGTATCTAAAATAGGATGACTAACAACTTCGTCTATTGTTTCATCTCCCAATCCCCTCTCAAAATGCTTCTGATCCTGTACCCAAATGCCATACAGATAATGATCATCAGCTACGAGAGAAAGAGAGCCAATTGGCGAAGAGTAGAGCATTTTTGCATACTTCTTTTGCATTATTTCTTTAATTTTTGATAGGCCAAGCGTTCACCATCTACTGGCACCTTACCAACCTGTTTAAAACCGAGTTTTTCAAAAATACGTTGCATGGCCTTGTTTGCAGCGTGCGTATCTGAGCGAAAATCCAGATAATCAAAACCTTCAATCAGACCTTCTAGGAAAGTCTGAGCAACTCCCTGTCCCTGGACATCTGCTGCCACAGCGATACGGTGAAAGACCAGATATTCTGACTCTCCAGCTTGCCAGCTTCCTTCATAAATAGCTTCATAGGCTGCCTCTGGACCCTTGGTCACAGCAGCATAGGCTAGCAGTTCTCCATCTTCCAAGGCAACATAAGCTTGACCTGAGATAATATCATCGATAATAATGTCCGCATTTGGATAGCCATTTTGCCACTGGTCACTACCAGCATCTGCTAAACGTTTTTTAGCACCCTCCATCACCTGCATGATGGCATCTACTTCATTTGGAAAAGCTAAACGAATCTCCATCTTTTCTCCTCTTTTCTGACTAGTTTCTCCCATCATAGCATAATTTAAGCCTTTTCACAAGCAGTTAAAACTTGACTATTTGTTTTTATTATTTTATAATCTAGTTATTAAAACTAGATAAAAAGGAGTTGAAAATGAAAACTACCTTTTCCTACCCTAAATGGGCAGAAATCCCAAATATTGACCTCTATCTGGATCAGGTTTTACTCTATGTCAATCAGATCTGCGCTCCTGTCTCTCCAGATAAAGACAAGGGACTAACAGCATCTATGGTCAACAATTATGTTAAACATGGTTATCTGACAAAGCCTGACAAGAAAAAATACCAACGTCAACAGATTGCCCGTTTGATTGCTATCACTACCCTCAAATCTGTCTTTTCAATTCAAGAAATTGCTCAGACACTCAATACTCTTCAAAGTCAAGCCAGTTCAGACCAACTCTACGATGCCTTTGTGGACTATATGAACCACGAGATTGACCCAGCAAACCCTATTATCCAAAGTAGCTGCCAAACCGTTAAACTCTATCATCAAACTCTAGCCCTAATCCATCATTCTGAAGAGGAGGTAATCAAATGAACACTAGTCTTAAACTCAGCAAACAACTTAGTTTCGGAGAGGAGATTGCTAATAGCGTGACCCATGCTGTGGGGGCAGTCATCATGCTCATCTTGCTCCCTATTTCATCCACCTATAGTTATGAAGCACACGGATTTTTATCCTCTATCGGCGTTTCCATTTTTGTTATCAGCCTTTTTCTCATGTTCCTCTCATCCACCATTTACCACTCTATGGCCTATGGTTCGACCCACAAATACGTCTTGAGAATTATTGACCATTCTATGATTTATGTGGCTATCGCAGGCTCTTATACGCCGGTCGTCTTAACATTGATGAATAACTGGTTTGGCTATCTGATTATTGCCATCCAATGGGGAACGACTATCTTTGGTATTCTCTATAAAATCTTTGCTAAAAAGGTCAATGAAAAATTCAGCCTTGCTCTTTATTTGATTATGGGCTGGCTGGTTCTGGCTATCATTCCTGCCATTATCAGTCAAACAATGCCAATTTTCTGGAGTCTCATGGTAACTGGCGGACTCTCTTATACAGTTGGAGCTGGATTTTACGCCAAGAAAAAACCTTATTTCCACATGATTTGGCATCTCTTTATCCTAGCTGCGTCCTCACTCCAATACATCGCCATTGTTTATTTCATGTAAAAATAGGTTAGGACAAAAAATCCTAACCTATTTTTATTATGTGACGATTAATCCTGTCTATTTTTACCCAATCACACTTCCGTTTGGTACAGCTGGGTCAACTGTGAGAAGGGTTAATTGTCCATCATGTTCAGCTGAGAGGATCATCCCTTGACTGACATATTTCTTCATCATTTTACGTGGTTTGAGGTTAGCAACGATTTGAACTTTTTTGCCGACCAATTCTTGTTCATTTGGATAGTATTTGGCAATTCCTGAAAGGATTTGACGATCTTCACCATCCCCAGCATCCAGGCGGAATTGGAGCAACTTATCTGAACCTTCTACTTTAGACACTTCTTTGACTTCTGCGACACGGATTTCGATCTTGTCAAAGTCTTCAAACTTGATTTCTTCCTTGTTTAGTTTGAGTTCAACTTCGTCTGGGTTCCATTCTTTTTCGACAGCTGGCTTGTTGCCTTCCATTTGTTCCTTGATATAGGCGATTTCTTCTTCCATATCCAGACGTGGGAAAATTGGTGTTCCCTTAGCAACTACAGTCACACCTGCAGGGAAATCAGCCAATTTCAAGTTCTCAAGGCTAGAAACTTCTGCTAGACCAAGTTGAGTCAAGACTGCACGACTAGTTTCCATCATAAATGGCTCAATCAAGTGAGCGACGACACGAAGGCTAGCTGCCAAGTGACTCATAACGCTTGCCAATTGATCGCGGAGTGCTTCATCCTTAGCCAAGACCCATGGTGCGGTCTCATCGATGTATTTATTGGTACGAGAGATAAGAGTCCAGACTGCTTCAAGGGCACGTGGGTAGTCAACTGCTTCCATGTGTGTATGGTAGTCAGCAATTGATTTAGCAGCTACTTGAGCAAGAGCATTGTCAAATTCAGTCACCCCTTCTACATAGGCAGGAATTTGTCCATCAAAGTACTTGTTAATCATAGAAACCGTACGGTTGAGGAGGTTTCCAAGGTCATTGGCCAATTCGTAGTTGATACGGCCTACATAGTCTTCAGGAGTGAAGGTTCCGTCTGAACCAACTGGAAGGCTGCGCATAAGGTAGTAACGAAGTGGATCTAGTCCATAACGCTCTACCAACATTTCAGGATAGACAACATTTCCTTTAGACTTAGACATTTTGCCGTCTTTCATGACAAACCAACCATGGGCAATCAAACGATCTGGCAATTTGATATCCAACATCATAAGAAGGATTGGCCAGTAGATTGAGTGGAAACGAAGGATGTCTTTTCCTACCATGTGGAAGACTGTTCCATTCCAGAACTTGTCAAAGTTACCATGTTCATCTTGACCGTAGCCAAGAGCTGTCGCATAGTTAAGAAGGGCATCAATCCAAACGTAGACAACGTGCTTAGGATTTGATGGGACAGGCACTCCCCATGTAAAGGTTGTACGAGAAACTGCCAAATCCTCTAAACCTGGCTCGATGAAGTTGCGCAGCATTTCATTCAGACGACCATCTGGAGTGATAAATTCAGGATGGGACTTGAAAAATTCGACCAAACGATCTTGGTATTTGCTGAGGCGAAGGAAGTATGATTCTTCAGATACCCATTCCACTTCGTGACCTGATGGAGCGATTCCACCAGTCACATTTCCAGCTTCATCACGGAAAACTTCTGCAAGCTGGCTTTCTGTAAAGAATTCCTCATCTGATACTGAGTACCAACCAGAGTATTCACCCAAATAGATGTCATCTTGAGCAAGCAAGCGTTCAAAGACTTGTGCGACAACTTTTTCATGGTAGTCATCAGTTGTACGGATAAATTTATCGTATGATATATCGAGTAATTGCCAGAGTTCTTTGACTCCAACTGCCATCCCATCAACATAGGCTTGAGGGGTGATTCCAGCTTCTTCTGCTTTTTGTTGAATCTTTTGACCATGCTCATCAAGACCTGTCAGATAAAAGACATCGTAGCCCATCAGGCGTTTGTAACGTGCTAGGACATCACAAGCGATGGTTGTGTAGGCAGAACCGATATGAAGTTTACCAGATGGATAGTAAATCGGCGTTGTAATATAAAAATTCTTTTCAGACATAATTTTTCCTTTCCAGGCAAATGAAACCTGTTTTTCTAACACTTCATTATATCACATTTTTAAGGATTTTCGATAGGGAAATCCATACAAAAACAAGATAGACAAGTGTCCATCTTGTTGATCTTATTCATAACGAAGGGCTTCGATTGGATCAAGTTTCGATGCCTTGTTGGCTGGCAAGACCCCAAAAACTATACCCACGCTAGCCGAAACTGCAAGACTAAATAGGGCAACTGGGATCGATACTCCCACCTCTATACCCGCAATCAAGCCTTGCAATAGCAAACCTGCTAAGGCAGTTAAACCACTTGCAATTGTCAAGCCAATCAAGCCACCTAACAAGGTCAAAATCATGGATTCAATCAAAAACTGGATTAAAATATTAGCACGTGTTGCACCCAAAGCCTTACGGAGACCAATTTCACGGGTACGCTCTGTCACCGAAACCAGCATGATATTCATAACACCAGTTCCTCCAACAAAGAGAGAAATACCTGCAATGGCACTAATAATCGTCGTCATAAAACTAAACGTTTGTTGAACTTCTGCAAATGCAGCTGACTCATCTGCCACTTGATATTCTCCCTGTTGCAAGCCAGCAAGCTCTGTCATTTTTCGTGCTAATTCTGGACCCAGAGTTTGAGTCAAGCTTGTGTCATTCACTCGAAAGACAATATTAGCTATTTCATCTACATTAAAATTCGCAGCAAGGGAAGTATTTGTGGTAATGGGCAAGCCACCAAAACCATATATTTTTGAACGTTTAGCCTCTGGACTAGTATAAACCCCAATAACCCGGTAACTAAATCCATTGACTTCTACAATCTTGTTAATAGCCTCTTGAGGAGAGCCAAATAAACTAATGGATAATTCTTCATCAAGCAAAATGACACTTGCAAATTCTTTGAAATCTTGTTCTCTCAGACTACGTCCCGCAAGAATTTCATTATTAACAGCCTCCATATAAGTTCTGTTTCCACCTGTCAAATTAGCATTTTCAACCTTTTTATCTTTATAAGTCAAAATGGCGTTCGTTGAGTTGGTTACATAGTAGTTATCCACTCCCTTGAGTTTGGCTGCCTCCTTGACCCAAGATTCTTGCGGTTTTGGTGGTTCAACATGAACTTCCTCTTCTTTTCCAGAAACCGTAAAAGCTGATTGTTTCTGAGTAAAAGACCCATCTTTACTTTTTTTAGAAGAGAAAAAGACACTAATATTCTTCTGAGATTTGGTCATATCTTTGTTGAGTTGACGAGATAGGGAGTCACCTAGAGCCATAATCACAACAACTGATGAAACACCGATAATAATCCCAATCATGGTAAGCAAAGAACGCATCTTGTGAGCCATAATAGATGAAAAGGCAAATTTCAGATTCTGCATCTTAGTTTTCCTCCTTTTCTAACTGAGCACTATCAGATGAAATAACTCCATCGCGAATGACAATCTGACGTTTGGCATAAGCAGCTATTTCAGGCTCATGCGTTACCATGATAATGGTTTTTCCTTCTTTGTTCAAGTCAACCAATAGCTGCATGATTTGATTCCCTGTTTTGGTATCCAAGGCTCCTGTCGGTTCGTCTGCTAGAATAATAGAAGGATTGTTTACCAAGGCACGCGCAATAGCCACACGTTGCTTTTGACCACCAGATAATTCTGAAGGTAAATGGTGACTACGCTCAGTCAATTCAACCTTATCTAGATATTCCTCAGCTAACTTGCGACGTTTTGAAGCCGAAACTCCTGCATAAATCAAGGGCAATTCTACGTTTTGCAGAGCATTGAGTTTAGATAGAAGAAAGAACTGCTGAAAGACAAAACCGATTTGTTGGTTGCGAACCTTGGCTAGTTGTTTTTCGCCCAGTCCAGCTACTTCTTGGCCTTCAAGATAATACTCTCCACTACTTGGTGTATCCAACATGCCAATCGTATTCATCAGAGTGGACTTACCAGAACCAGATGGTCCCATAATGGCAACAAACTCACCCTCATTCACTTCTAGGTTGATATTTTTGAGAACCTGCAGTTCTTGGTCACCGTTACGGTAGCTTCTGCAGATATTTTTTAGACTAATTAGTTGCTTCATCAGCCTTCACCTCTTTTCCTTCCTCAAGAGAAGACGTTGGGTTACTGATGACCTTGACTCCATTTGTCAGACCTGAAGTGATTTCTTGGTCGTCTGCATCAGCATTGCCCAAACCAACTTCCACTTTCTTGGCCTTTTTCTGCTCGTCAAGCACCCAGACATAGTTCTTATCATTTTCAGTCACAACACTTGTTAGAGGAACCAAAATGGCTTTACTCTTATTCTTGACCTCAACACTTACTGAGAATCCTTGTTTCAAGTCACCGATTTCACTTGTAACATCGATGGTATATGGATATTTAGAACCAGAATTACCACCTGCTGCTACAGCTGTACTTGCCGCTTCGCCATTGTTTTTAGGGTAGTCAGAAATGTAGCTAATCTTACCAGTCCAGCTCTTATCTTGGTAAACTTTAGAAGTAAAGGTTACTTCTTGTCCCACAGAGAGGTTGGCAAGGTTATATTCAGATAGTTCCCCCTTAACTTGCAAGTTTTCATTGCTAACGACATGAACTACCACCTGGCTAGCTCCAGTTGGAGATTTAGAAACATTACGGTTGACTTCGACCACAGTTCCCTCTAGGGTACTGAGAACCGTCATTGCATCCAACTGACTTTGAGCCTTGCTTAATTGCGCTGCTGCATCTGCACGAGCATCACGAGCATCACCTAATTGTGCATCAATAGATGACACTGAATTTCCTGCTACTGGAGCTGGTGTTTGCGCTGCAGCTCCTTCGCCTCCTGCTGGTGTTGGCAACTGTGGAGTCGGAGCTGAAGCGGCTTCATTTCGCGCTTGGTTGAGTTCGTTGATATGACGATCTGCCTTAGCAACTGCTCGACTCGCTGAATCATAGGCCGCCTGGGCTTCTGAACTACTGTACTTAACTAAAGCCTGTCCTTCACTAACCTTATCACCCACAGAAACAAGGATTTCATCTAAATCTCCCTTACTAGCATCAAAATAAACATATTGTTCATTTTTTGCCGTTACTGTCCCTGATAATAAAACAGAGGATGCCACGCTTCCTTCCTTAGCAACAACAAGATGAGTAGCCTCATCTTTTACAGCAGTCTGAGAAGGTTGTCTAAAGAGCAAAATGCCCCCAGCACCCAATACAACTACACTTGCAGCACCAATTGCTGCATACAATTGCCACTTTTTAGCTTTACCATTCTTTTTCATAATGAAACTCCTTTTTGATTTAAAGTTCTTAACAATATTATACAAAAATTATCAATTTGAAACAATAACATTTCAGAACGAAATAATGACATTTCAGGATTTAATTATTGTTCGGAATTTATTTTACAATCGTTGTACTAGTTATATAATACACTTTATTTTTCTTTTTTGCAAGCCTTTTCTTTAATTTTTTTGAACGTAGCAGATTTTTGCAATCAGATAAAAAAAAAGATAGAATATGACTATCAAAAAATGACACTCTACTATTTAAAAGAGTACAAAGGAGTTTTCAATGAGAGAATACGATATCATTGCTATCGGTGGAGGTAGCGGAGGAATTGCTACCATGAACCGTGCTGGTGAACACGGAGCCAAAGCGGCCGTTATTGAGGAAAAGAAACTAGGTGGAACTTGCGTCAATGTCGGCTGTGTTCCTAAAAAAATCATGTGGTACGGGGCGCAAATCGCTGAGACTTTCCATCAATTTGGAGAAGACTACGGCTTTAAGACTACTGATCTTAACTTTGACTTTGCAACCCTACGTCGCAATCGTGAAGCCTACATTGATCGCGCTCGTTCTTCTTATGATGGCAGTTTTAAACGCAACGGAGTAGACTTGATTGAAGGTCATGCTGAATTTGTAGATTCTCATACTGTTAGCGTAAATGGTGAACTGATTCGTGCTAAACATATTGTGATTGCTACTGGTGCCCATCCAAGTATTCCAAACATTCCTGGTGCTGAACTAGGTGGCTCTTCTGATGATGTATTTGCTTGGGAAGAATTGCCAGAGTCAGTTGCAATTCTAGGCGCTGGTTATATCGCCGTTGAATTGGCTGGCGTACTCCACACTTTTGGTGTCAAGACAGACCTCTTTGTTCGTCGTGATCGTCCTTTACGTGGTTTTGATTCTTACATCGTTGAAGGTCTGGTCAAGGAAATGGAAAGAACAAACTTACCACTTCACACTCACAAAGTCCCTGTTAAGTTAGAAAAAACTGCTGAAGGCATTACCATTCATTTCGAAGATGGTACTAGTCACACAGCTAGCCAAGTTATCTGGGCTACAGGCCGCCGTCCAAACGTTAAGGGCTTGCAACTTGAAAAAGCTGGAGTAACTTTGAACGAACGTGGCTTTATCCAAGTGGATGAATACCAAAATACTGTTGTTGAGGGAATCTACGCTTTAGGTGATGTAACAGGTGAAAAGGAACTGACTCCAGTTGCTATCAAGGCTGGACGTACTTTATCTGAACGTCTCTTTAACGGCAAAACAACTGCAAAAATGGACTACACAACTATTCCAACTGTTGTCTTTTCACACCCTGCTATCGGAACTGTTGGTTTGACAGAAGAACAAGCTATTAAAGAATACGGTCAAGATCAAATCAAGGTTTACAAATCAAGCTTTACGTCTATGTACTCTGCTTGCACTTGCAACCGTCAAGAAACACGTTTCAAATTGATCACAGCTGGTTCTGAAGAAAAAGTTGTCGGACTTCATGGAATTGGCTACGGTGTTGATGAAATGATCCAAGGATTTGCTGTTGCTATCAAAATGGGAGCAACCAAGGCAGACTTTGATGCAACTGTGGCGATTCACCCAACTGCATCTGAAGAATTTGTAACCATGCGTTAATCGAAATAAAAGAAGCAGAGCAAAAAACACTTCTAAATATCAAAAATCGAGTATTGCCGTAGTTGGAGATACTCGTTTTCTTATGTTTTATTTTATAGTATGTTGAAATAAGATATGCAAAAATCAATTAACAAACCATAACAAAATATAAGGATTATAACACAATCATTTATTCTTTTCTTTAAAAGATTCATATATTTTTTTATATAACTCTTTCATATCTTTTTTCTGAGAATTCAACTCTTCACTACCGTAGTCAAAATTTGCTACTACAAATCCCTCGTCAGCATTAGAAAAAGTAAAAAATTCTATTCCAATGAGTTTATTATGCTTAGAGTCCTCAATAGTGTCTCCTAAATTATTATTAAATTGCTTCACTTCTTCTTCACGAACTCCGAACCCCGCAGCAGCTCCATTTGCAATGATGTTTGAAAATACTTCTTCTGAAGACGCTACTTCTTTCACAGTTATGATATATGTAGCTTCTTCCGTTTCTACTTGTTTCACTTTATTCCATTTTTCTGTATCACTAGAAGAAAGCGTATAGACTATTAACTCCAGTGTTGGTTTATTGGTATTTTCTTTTGTGATCATTTGTTTTCCAAAGAAGAAAATGGCAAGCATTCCAGCTACAAAGATCAAAGCAATATAAATTATCTTTTTCATACATTATCCCCTATATCTTTCATATCAATGATCACATCAACTTCGTTATAGACAGCTGGATCATGCGTCGCTATAATGACATATTTATCTTCATCTCTTTCATTCAATAATAAACGAATAATTTCTTTTCCAATCTCACCATCTAAAGCTCCTGTAGGCTCATCTGCTAAGATAATTTTACGTGGTTTCATTAACATTCTGGCAATAGCTACACGTTGAGCCTGCCCTCCAGACAATTCATATATTTTTTGATGTAAATAGTCACTTGACAGTCCTACTTTTTCAAGTACATCAGTTATTGTTTTTTTGTCTTTAGTGATAAGTTTCAAATTATCATATACTGTTTTGTTATCTATTAAAGAATAATTCTGAAATACATATCCAACAGTATTTTTAAAAAAAGTTCTTTCTTTTATCTTCCAAATATCTTGTTTATCAACTAAAACATTCCCACTGTCAATTTTTTCTAATCTTCCTATAATATTAAGAAGGGTACTTTTACCAGAGCCAGAACCTCCAATCAATGCATAACTTTTTCCAGATTCAAATTTTAAATTTAAGTCTGTAAAGATCTTTTTTGAGCCGAAACTTTTTGAAACGTTCAAAAGGTCAATTGTCATGTTTCATCTCCTTTTAAAATTTTAGTGTAGCTTTCAGATAATTTTCTAAAACTCATGATTATTGACAACATCAAAACGAGCAGAGAAGCAAGACCAATATATAGCAACTCTATTTGACCTGTCATAAGAAATGTAAATAGGATAACGATTGTAATAGTCATCATAAAATACTTGAGACTTGAAATTGCTATATATTTTTTTGACAGACCTAAAATGATTTTCTTCACATATTCATTCTGTTTTAGGGTAATATAAAGTTGGACATATTGATAAATGAGTATAAAGACAATACTGTAAATTATCTTCTGCAAAATTTGTGAAAGTAGAATTTGGTGCTCTAAGGACTGGATCTTTAATTTCACAATTTGGTAAACATCTACTGGATTCATTGAAACATTCAACTGGGTAGCCATTTCATTTATTTTATTTACCGCCTCAGGACTAAAAAGAGACTTAGTTGTTATATTACTAGCCAAAGAAAACTTGTTGTTTTCAATCATTTTGTCCGTATCTAACACAACAACAATGTTATCTGTGCTATCTGCTACACTTGCCATTGGTAAAAGCTCTTTCATTTTATGATTATCATCAGCATCTTCATTGAAATAAAAAATTTTATCACCATCAGGAATTATTTGTACTGCAATTTCTTCTTTTGTATAGTTTGTTCCAATAAATTGTTCTGCTACAACTGTATTCTCAATAGATTTCTGATTTTCTTTCCATTTCTCAGGAATATAGATGGTTGCTATCTTATTATCTAAAAGATGATAGTTTGTTCCATTCACTTTATTTTGTAGGTTAGCACCTGTTTGATTGATATAAATCAACTCTTTATTTATTTCTGGATTCGTTATTCCGTCATTTTCTAATTGTTTAGAAAAATTTTCCATAACATGTGAAGTTTTCATGAAATCTGGAACATATGCTGAGGATCGATCTATATATAAATAATCTAAGTTTTTTAAGGAAGCAGCTATCTGTAGATACTGACCATCCGAATCATTAACTTCTCCATTTTTAGTAGAGTTACTTTCAATTCCAAGGAACTCAATCCTTCTCCAGTCTTTTACTGTGTCCCATGGTACTAAATTCTGTATCTGAATGTTAATACTGGATTGACTACTCTTTGTTTCTTGTAAAAAAACTCCTGAGATAAGGATAATAATCGAAATAATGGCAAGCCATACGACAAAAATAAGTTTATTTTTTGCCTTGTTTTTAATAATTTCAATAGGCTTTTCAACCTGAATCGTCAACCAAAATAAAACAAAGGTGATGAGATCAATGATTTGAAATAGTATAAAATTCGTTAAAATCAGAGAGAAAAATAACTTAGAACTATAGGTGAAGAAACCATTTCCCAAAAAAGAACTGTAAGAAATCATCAATAAAGCCATCATAATCAGTTCAAAAATAAGAGAAATACCATAATCTCTTCTTAGATCGTATACAGGCAATCCCAAAGAACGTCGTATCACTCCTTCTTTAATCTGCTTCGTTCTAACAACAAATAACACAACTAATAAAGTTAAGTAAATTGAACCCATTAACAGTATTCTTAAAGTTCCAGTAAATTGTAAGATTCCTCCTATATACCAAGGATAAGCCATATATACTGTTTGCAACCCCGTCATCGTAAGTGGTTTCAAACTATCTATATCCATTTTCCCAAGGGTGTAATACATCCCTATTATTGGTGTTGACTTTAATTGTTCATTATTTACATCATCAAAATTTACATACCTCAACTGACCCGAACTCTGAACGATGGGCTTGTAAATGGTAACCTTTTCCGATTTTGATAAATCACGAACCATTTCGTATATTTCGTTATTTGAAAGATTGCTTTTTCCTTGAATAGAAAAAGCACCATCAATTGGTAAAGGTATGGGCATTTCTGTATCGCTAATAGTGACCCAACCAATTGCAGCAATCAAACAGAAGAAGAATCCAATGATACATAATTTTAATTTCATAAGCAATTACCATATTACAAGAGACCCTATTTTATAATTGGGTCTCTTGTTTTCATAAATTATTTTTAAAATCTATAATAATCCCAATATGCATTTAATCGAACATCGCTCCAAGATTTTGTAGCACTTGAATATGCCCATCCATAATCTTGTTTATCCTGAGCTTTAACTGTTCCCCAAAAATTCGTTACTGAAGATTTTGAACCAATATTATCTGGAGAACTAACAAAGTAATTCGAATAACCAGAGTTATCATTTACACCATATTCCCATACATCAATAATGGGACTTGGAGCAGGGTGTGCTGTAGTTGCACTAACAATACTAGCTACAGTAGCAAAGCTAAAACTTAAAACACTTGCGACTAGAAAAACAGATGCTTTCTTGTTAATTCTTTTTTTCATTTTACTTCTCCTTTAATTAAAATATTTGATGAAGAATAAGCAACAGTCCCCTTTTTAGTCCATCCATATTACTTTAATATGAATTGATTATATTTAGGTTTTTAATCACCGTTATGGTATCTAGAGTCGTTAAAATATCTCATAACTATCCCTCCTTTTAAAATTGAACACATATAAATGTATCCGTTTACATTTATTAATGTAGCACTTATTTTTTAGTTTGTCAAGTATTTATAGTATATTTTTTATGTATAAAATGGGATTATCTATATATAAAACTGATTTACAAATCGATAAAAAACAATTATCAAATTTCTCTTGTCAATCAAATCGGCTGTTACAGTTTCTGTTACCTTGTTTTTAAAAATTAGTTGACAATAATTCTCCTACGAGTATAATTGTTACTATACATCAGAAAAGAGGTTAACTATTTTGAAAAAAGCTCACGTTTATGCCATCCCTGCTATTGGAGCTGCTCTCATTGCTGTTTTGGCACAAATCAGTCTTCCAATTGGACCTGTTCCCTTCACTCTGCAAAACTTGGCAATCGGCTTGATTGCTACTGTCTTTAGACCGAGAGAGGCTGTGCTTTCTGTTGGACTCTATCTTCTTCTAGGTGCTATCGGTCTTCCTGTTTTTGCAGGAGGTGGAGCTGGTTTTCAGGCTTTAGTTGGCCCCACTGCAGGCTATCTTTGGTTTTATCTCGTTTACTCTGGACTGACTTCCTCTCTAACCAACAGCAAGAGTGGTATTGTCAAGATTTTTCTTGCAAACCTCTTGGGTGATGCCCTTGTCTTTGTCGGCGGGATTCTCAGCTTACATTTCCTAGCTGGAATGGCATTTGAAAAAGCTCTTGCTGTGGGAGTTCTTCCCTTTATCATTCCAGATCTTGGTAAACTTCTAGCTATTAGTTTTATTAGCCGTCCCCTACTTCAACGCCTTAAAAATCAGTCTTACTTTGCTAACTAAAAAAGGATATCGAGTTATTATGACTCAATATCCTTTTCTTTCATTTTGAAAACTTAGTTACCTTTAAAAGCATCCACCATTGTTTGAAATTCTTCATTGGAGAGAGTAATTCCTTTACCCATTTTAGTATGATCTGGACTCCAAGCACGAATATCAAACTTTGCAGGAGCACCATTAAAGCTCACACGGTTGATTTCCTTGGTCCAACCTTTTTCGTTTTCAGAAAGAGTCAACAAGTGCTCTTCAATTTCAAATGTAAATTCTGCCATTTTCTTCTCCTTTTTTAGCTTTCATTTGATTATTCGTAAAATCTTGTAGATTTTAGGAAAATTTTATATAATATTGATATAAAAGAAGGGAGGCCAATATGAGACATAAATTCCAGCAAGTTCTAGATAAAATACATGATTTTTTAAATGGACATGAAGAACCAGACCATACTGAAAGCAACTCCCTTACAGCCACTATTGAAGAGGCTATCCAGAAACAAACCGCTGTTCACCTTATCTTGTCTGAGGCAAGCTTTACAGGTGACATCATCAAACACGATCAGCAACGCCAACAAATTATCGTGAAAAATTTTGCCAAAAATGTGACCCGTATTATCCGCATAAGCGATATTCAACGCCTACGATTTGTCCCTTCAACCGTCCAAACAGCCCAAAAAAATAGATTTAAGAAAGAGTGAGATGTAGTTGCTTCATCCCACTCTTTTTTATTAGCGAACTTGTTCAAAATGTAAATGAACCGCGATATGATCTCCATAACCACTTCTTTCCAAGTCACGTTGCAGACGATAGGAAATGTAGTGTTCTGCAATAGTAATGTAACCTGCACCCAGTAAACGATGTTCAACCATAGACTGAATCATGCTGATAGTGGCGCGTTCCACCTTGGCTTCTTCCAAATCCAAAACCACTTTCTTAGTGACTTGTGCAAGGTTTTGACGCAAATCATCTGTCAATACATAGACAGTCTGGGCTGCCTTTAAGATAGCTTGGTAAATCTTATCTGGATTAAATTCAGCAATTTCTCCATCACGTTTGATTACTTGCATAGGTTTCTCCTTTATTCTTTGTTTTCTTTGATTTCTGCCAGCATTTTTTCTTCTTCTGCTGTCAATTTATAATTTTCAAGCAAATCCGGTCTGCGCTCGTAGGTTTTCTTTAAACTCTCATACAGTCGCCACTGACGAATCTTTTCATGGTGCCCGCTCATCAGAACATCTGGCACAACCATGCCTCGATAATCATAAGGGCGTGTGTACTGAGGATATTCAAGAAGACCTGAAGAAAAACTATCATCTTGGTGACTGGACTCCTTACCAATCACTTCTGGAATCAGGCGAACCGTCGCATCAATCATGGTCATGGCCGCCAATTCTCCTCCAGTTAAGACATAATCACCTAGAGAAATCTCATCTGTTACCAAGGTCTTGATGCGCTCATCATAACCTTCGTAGTGACCGCAGATAAAGATCAGTTCCTCTTCCTGAGCCAAATCCTCAGCATAAGCCTGATCAAACTGCTTGCCAGCTGGATCTAGGAGAATGACGCGCGGATTTTTCTTTTCAATAGCATCAAAGGCATCGAAAATGGGTTGGGCTCGGAGCAACATCCCCTGACCGCCTCCGTAGGGCTCATCGTCGACATGGCGGGCCTTTTCAGCATTTTCTCGAAAATTATGATACTGGATATCCAAGAGCCCCTTTTCTCGAGCCTTTCCAACGATTGAGTGCTCTAGCGGAGAAAACATCTCTGGAAAAAGGGTTAAAATATCAATCTTCATCGTCTAACCCTTCTAAGATTTCCACATCGACGCGGTTATTCGGAATATCAACATTGAGAACCACTGGTGGGATATAAGGCAAGAGCAAGTCACGTTTACCTTTTCGCTTGACCACCCAGACATCGTTGGCACCTGGTTGCAGGATTTCCTTGATGGTTCCAACCAAGTTATCTCCCTCATAGACTTCTAAACCGATAATCTCGTGATAGTAGAATTCACCATCATCTAAATCGTTTAAATCTTCCTCAGCTACCTTGAGACTGTATCCCTTGTACTTTTCAATGGCATTGATATGATACATGTCTTTGAATTTAATAATGTCAAAGTTCTTCTGTTTACGATGACTAGCGATGGTCACTGTTTGGACAAACTGATCTTTTTCATCAAACAAGGCCAGCTCAGTACCTTTTTTAAACCGTTCTTCTGCAAAATCCGTCACAGACAAGACTCGCATCTCACCCTGCAACCCCTGCGTATTGACGATTTTCCCAACATTAAAGTAGTTCATCTTGTCTCCTGTACTCTATTTCTATCCTTTATTTTAACACGTTCCAAGGATTTTCTCAAGTTGGATAAATCTCATCTTACAGAGCTACTACTTCTTCAAAGAATTCACCAATTATCTGATTAAACTCTTCAGGATGATCATTCATCGGTTGGTGTTTACTATCTGAAATCGTTACTTGACGCGCATTGGGATTTAAGGCAATGATACCATCGTAGATCATTTTTAGGTGTTTGGGAAAATCATTTTCTCCTCTTACTAAAAGCATAGGAGGATTTTCATGATAACCCTCTATCTCATGGACAGCTAAGAAACCTGTGATTCCAAGATTCAAGAAAACATCTCTCCCAGTTTCTATAATGGCCGTCTTGACTAATTCTCTTGTGATAGGATTATCTGTACACATTTTTGAGTTCTTGTCTGCAATCACCTTCCAAGGAACCGTTTTATACATAAGAGAACTATATTTTATGCGATTTCTCTCTTTATCTGATAGGTATCGATGCTGTCCCCAACTATCTACCATGACCAAGGCTAGAACTCTTTCTGGATGGCGATAGGTGTACTCTTGAAGTGGATTCCCTCCCCAAGAATGACCAACCAATATCACCTTATCCAACTGGAAATAGGACAAAATAGCATCTACATCTTGAACAGCACCTTCTAAGTCAGGTAAACCAACTTTCATAGGTGATTCACCCTGTCCTCGAACATTGACAAAGTAGAGGTCAAATCCATCAAAATCATCATACTGGTGGGCCCACATCTGACTACGGCCACAAGCTCCATGATAAAAAATAATGTGTCCTTTACTTGAGCTTCCAGGGCGATGATAAACAGCCAAGTCACAATCTAAAACTGGTATAATGTGACGTACCAAAGTCTCAGGTTTTCTGTTATAAAAAGCAATAACTTCAGCTATATCATTTTGCTTCATTTCTAAACTCTCTCCTCTTTATCCTAGTGTCATTCTTTTTATCTATTTTATCATGCTATATTGAAATCATCGTGTTCTAAACTTGATCACATTAAAATTTTTGAATTTTCTGAATGACTTGGATTAAGAAAAAGACTGCTCAGCAATCTTTACTTTTTTCTCATCAGATTCATGCCTAAAATTCCAGCAATAATCATAGTGGCTCCGATCAAATGGTAGCTATAAATTGGTTCGTGGAGTATAAGGGCTCCGGCTAGAATGGTCAAAACTGTTCCAAGATTGCCAAAGACACTGACGGTTGATGCTCCAAGTCGAACAATAGCATAGATAGAGAGACTACCAGTAACGATAGAGGCTAAAATTCCCAAATAAAAAATTGAAAGCAAATAAGACACCTGTCCAAGTGGCGCAAAGTAAGCTAATATGTTCCCCTCTAGATAGTGAGAGGTCAGACTCAGTGTATTAAAGGTGACGAAGCCAACAAATATCACAACAGCTGTCATATCCATGGCCCGATAGCGACCTCCTGTGGACTTGCTGAGAATATTGTTTATCGCATTTGCGAGAACAGATCCCAACATCAAAAGAAAGCCAAAGCTAGCAGTCTCAGTACCAAAGTTAGCTCCTTTACTAAGGAAGATGAAAACTACTCCTGCTACGGATAAAAATAAAAAGAACTTTTGAAGCAAGCTTGTCTTTTCCTTGAGAAAGACCGATGCTAAAAGGAGCGTAAAAATCGGGACAAGAGCCTGTAAAATTCCAGCTTCAGAAGACGATATATACTTTAAAGCAAAGGATTGAAAAATAAAAAAGAGAAGAGGATAGAAAAAACTCATAGGAAGAATAGAAAGAATATCTTTTCTACTTAAACTCACTTTGATAAGTTTGGTTTGATGAAGAACGACCATTACTAAAGCTGCGATTGTATAGCGATGCGCTAAGTTTGTGAGAGGACTAGCATAACCTAAAGCAATCTTAGTAAATAAAAAAGAAAATCCAATGATTGCTGAAAAGGATAAGGCTGCTAGGTCAATGTCATTAAGTTAAGAAATTCAAATACAATTCTGTATTTGGGTTTCTTTTTTTATGTGATAAACTTATAGTTAAGGAGGGATTTCCCATGATAAAACAGATAAAATCCCACTTGAATAATAGTATTCAGAGTATCATTGGTCAAAAAGTTGAGTTCGTCAAACAAGATGAACAGGCCTTTACTCGTAAAAGAAGTTTATCACTAGAAACTATGATTCGTACCATTCTGGGAATGGGAGGAAAATCCTTGTCAAAAGAATTACTAGTTGCCAGACTGACAGTTTCAAATTCAGCCTTTGTTCAAAGACGCTATCAGATAAAACCTGAAGCGTTCTATGCCCTATTTAAAGAATTTACAGTACCTATTCCACTTAATACTGATTTTCCAATATTCGCTGCAGATGGGAGTGATATCTGTATTCCTCGAAATCCCATGGATACAAAAACCTCTATCCAAACCCAAACGGATGTTAAATCCTATAATCTCATGCATATAAATGCCCTATACGACTTGACGACTGGAGTGTATAGAGATGTTTTTATTCAAGACCAACATGCACAACATGAGCGCTTAGCTCTGATTCAGATGATGGAGGCTCTCCCTTTCGATAAAGCTCTTGTTATCATGGATAGAGGCTATGAAAGTTACAATCTTATGGCTCATTTTCAAGAAAAAGGTTGGCTTTATATCATCCGTATTCGAGATGGAAAACAATCCATGCGTTCCTCCTTCAACTTGCCAAATACGGAGTGTTTTGATCAAACATTTTCTCTAACATTATCACGAAAGCAAACCAATCAGCTCAAAAAACTTTATCGTGATTTTCCCAATGACTATCATTTTATTCCACACAATTCTACTTTTGATTTTCTTCCAGAAACAAGTCAAAAACAGGATCCTGTAGTACTCTATGAGCTTCCTTTTCGTATGGTGCGTTTAGAAGTGGACGAAGGAAAATACGAAACTTTAGTGACAAATACAGACTATTCAATCCAAGAATTAAAAAATCTCTACGCCAGCAGATGGGGCATAGAGACTAGTTTTCGTGACCTGAAATACAGTGTTGGCTTGGTCAATTTTCATGCAAAAAAGAAGGAAGGGATTCTCCAAGAAATCTTTGCTCGCTTTACAAATTTTAACTTTTGTCGTTGGGTAATCTCGCAAGTTGCCATCGACAGTAGTCGTAAAAAACAAAGATATAAAGTGTGTTTCTCAGATGCGGCTTATGCCTGCCGTTTGTTTTTTAACTGTTCCCTTTCTTCTCTCCAGTTGAAAAACTACCTCAAGAAACAGTTATCTATTATTCGACCGAATCGAAAATATCCAAGAAAGATAAAGGCCCAATCGGTAGTTGATTTCATCTATAGAGTAACATAAATCTCAAAAAATAGGGTAAAAAAACCTTTATTTGTTATGCAAAAAAATAGAAGATAGGATAGAGAATCACTTTGATGATCTCAATCACACCTCCTATTCAAGTAGTTAGATCACTAACTTAATGACATTGGGCTGCTAGGTAAGCTTTTGTTTTCTCGTTCATAGACTGTTACTCCTTTTAAAAATAGCTATTCTCAAGATAGATCAACTAGAATTCTTTGAGACTATCTTTCCATTGTAGCATAGTAAAATGCTAGATGCTATTTCTAGGATTAGTATTTTATAACTTCTATCACTCTTTCAAGCTGATAAATTCTTTCTCGTTGCCTATAAAGGAGGCAGCTAGGCTGATCTGCTTTTCTCGTTCTTGTCTCACAAGTTATAGCTTGTCTACCTCTTGGAGATTCCTTACTTTGATAGTATAATCCACTATTTTCCTTGCTTTATCTTTCTTATATTTACTAATACCTTCTTTATTAGTAAAAAATTGATTTCTTATCGTCTTAGATGTTCCCCTTCAAAAACCCTTCCAAATCTCGTTCACGCTGATATTTGATAGCCACCTTTTTATCTTTTTCAAAAATGGTCTTGATAAGATCAATATGGTTGATGGCCGCAATTGCGACAGTGTAGTGAATAATATCAGCCAGTTCTTTTGCTAGTTCCTCGTTCGAATCTTGAACTCCTTCTTTTCGACCAGAGCGTCCATTTAAAACCTCAGCAACTTCTCCGACTTCCTCCACTAACTTGATAAAGAGACCTTCCTCAGTCCGAGACTGCTGGTAATGTTCCAGTAGGTAGTCTTGTAATTGTCTAAACGTTAAATCCTTCATATCCTGCTCCTTGCAAAAAAAGCGAGACATTCGTCCCGCCCTTCTTATTTTTCGTCAATAACGATTCTTACTTTTTTGTCTTCAGTTGGGACAGAGTATACAATCGTTCTTATCGCAGAAATAGTGCGACCCTTACGACCGATTACACGACCCACATCACTTTGATCAAGATCCAAATGATATTCCAAAAACTCTGGTGTATCTTCAATCTTGATAGTTAAGGCATCTGGTTGTGAAATCAAGGGTTTCACAATCGCAATAATGAGATTTTCAATCGTATCCATCTGTCAACCTACTTTAAACTTATTTTGAGAATTTAGAATCGTGGAATTTCTTCAATACACCTTCTTTTGAAAGGATGTTGCGAACTGTATCTGAAGGTTGAGCTCCATCAGCCAACCATGCAAGAACGCGATCTTCTTTCAAAGTTACTTGGTTTTCAGCAACAAGTGGGTTGTAAGTTCCAACTGTTTCGATGAAACGTCCGTCACGTGGTGAACGTGAATCTGCTACGTTGATACGGTAGAAAGGTTTTTTCTTAGAACCCATACGAGTCAAACGGATTTTAACTGCCATTTTTAATATCTCTTTTCTTATTTTTATTTCGGTGAAATAGCTGAGCTATTTAGCACATGTTCTATTATATCAGATTTCTTGCAGGTGTCAAGAAAAAAACTTGACAGACTATAAAATTCTTAAACCTTTTAGAAATTTGTTATTTTTTTAAAGAAACATCAGAAAGAGAATGTCATGAATGCTATTGTAGAAACACTTTATAAAGACCACCAAATCAAGCCCCTCATCTCTCCTGAACGTGATTTGGATGCTTGACTCCTAAATCCAAAGCCTGTTCCCAAAAAGAAATATGGAATTATTAGCAGATGATTTGCTGGCAGGTAATATCATTCTACTATGGAGAATCCAGTTTGGCACTTTTACCACCGAAACCTGGTTTTAAAAACTCCCATTCAAATATGATTCAAAATTCGCTTAAAATCAATGTTTTCCCACTTCTTCAAAAAACAAATTGTCATCTAATTTAAATAACTTTCAATTAAATGGTGTGAACCATGAAGTGTTGTAAATGCTGTATTGTAGCTAGTTCTTAACGTTTAGAGAACTGGCTAGCTTTACGAGCTTTTTTCAAGCCTGGTTTGATAGATAAGGCTTTTACTACATTTCAAAATACCTCTATGGAAGAAATTTGTAGAATTGCTATACCTAAAATTTTTTAAAAACTGTACTATATTTGATTAAAAAGGGGAAACTTTTCACATATTTTAAGACAAGTAGTAGTATTTTTATTTTTTTCTACATAGAAGGTCCGATTTCCAACTTTCTATTATTGTCTGATCAAAATTATCAATTTGATATTTAAGATGAATTGAATTGAGACTATATAAAAGGACTAATACAAATCTAGCCGTTTGAATCTTTTGTTTAATGGTATGCAACGCTTCTCTTTCTCTTTCAGTTATACCATAAATTTTATCTGAATAGTGACTTTCGCCATTCAAAAGCAATCTATACATATGAGATTTTAGAATTTCAATCTCCTCTTTATTGTCAATCGACTCGCTCAATAGTACTTCATTTGAGCTTAAGTCTGAGATACCTTTTTGATAATTAAATGTAGAAAAAGCTTCCAACACTCGTCTCATAACGTTACCAATATACGGAGAAAAATTTTTTGCGAAACTACATGCCTCATCCTCAATACAAGCAAATTCATATATTTTTGTTAGTTGCATAGAATAGAAGTTTTCCTCTTTCTCAGCTGTCTCTATACCAGTTACAGAATTCAATTGTTTTAGTTTAATCTGATTATCTTTAAAAACTCTCTTCCCATCAATGTCTAAGATATCTTCAAATATTTTAAAACAATTATAATAGACATCACTATCATGAGTTAATATCAGTATTTTACTTTTATCATTACCAATACCAATTTTCTCAATTTCTCCTCGCAGTAGACTATATATTCCTAATTTAATCTCATGATCAAAACTAGATACCGGATCATCAAGAACTAATAAAATTGGTAAATTATATTGATTATCAACATTTTGATTTTGATTAATTATAGAAAAAAAGTAACACAATCCAATAGCATTTCTTTCTCCAGTAGATAAACTACTTAAAATTGTCCTTTTCCCCCTAGATAAAACGTAATAGAATCCATCCTCCTGTTCTAATTTTAGGCGTTCAGTTTCATAAAACACTCTAGATAACTGCTTATTAATATTATCAAGGGCTAATTTAGTATTTTTTACTGACTGTTCATCTGCAATAATTTTTTTATTTAATTCATTAATTTCTTTATTAGCTTTATTTACATTTTTTTTATTATTAATTGCCTTTTTACAAAAACTCTCTGTTTCTTTATAAGCTAATTTGTCATTAAGTTTATTTGCTACTTTAATGTTGTCATCCAGTTCATTAAATCTCACATTATACTTGTCACAAGCTTTATTGTATTCTAACAATGATTTCTCATATACATCATAATCATTGAAAAGTGTTTCACTACTAAAATCAAGAACCATATGAAGATTATTCTTCTTGATCTTTAGCTCATTAATCATTAGATTAAGATTGGATTTTAAAGATTCTATTGATCTATTCAAACTAACTCTTACATCTTCTGCAATTCTTTTATCTAGATTTACAGAACTTAATTTTGTATTTAAAATCTCAAATGTTTCAATAATTTTATCTATATATTCATTCTTTATAGATAACTCATTACTTAATAATTGTTTTTCCACAACTGATTTTAATTGAGCTAGTGTATCTCGCCTATAATCCTCGCTGATTTTCTGAAAACATGTTGGACAATTTAATAAATTTTCCTCTAAAACACTTTGTGTCTTTACTATACTACTATCACTATTATTTCTTAATATTTCAATAATCTGATTCTCTCTATCTGTTAACTCTATCATATTAACCGGCTCAGAAATTGTTTTTAACTTTTCTTTTACTTCATTAACATTAATTTCCACCTTAAAACATCTTTTAATCTCTTTTTCATTCCTAGCAGATTTTATTTTTTTCATTATGACACTAAGATCGTTTTCCAATTCTCGCAATGATTTTGAAGATTCAGATTTATAGATTCTTTTTTTAAAATTATCATTAAAATAAGGATTTTTTTTATTTAATATAATTGATACTGTCTTCCACTCTGATTTTGTAGAATCTACAAGTATCTTTTTTATACTTTCTTCAGCATCCAAAATTGATTTTTTATAATTAGCAAGTTCAAATTTTAATTTTGCTAGTTTATTTTTATTTAATTCTATTTTCGACATTAAATCTTTTTGATCATCTATTAGAACAATAGCTTCAAATTTTTCATTTTCAGTAAAACTTACCCTATCTCTTTGAAAGTCTTCATTATATACAAATACCGTTTCTTTATCACTACCAGTAATATTTATCACGTTACTCAATTTATTTTTTTCATTAAAAAGAGTAATATCCTCACTTATACCACTTAAACTAGAAATAGATTTAGAAATAGTACTTTTCCCTGTACCATTTCTTCCAAATATAATCATACTTCTCAGTATTTCAGTATCCGTATTATCTTCTTTCTTCAACCAGTTTAGTTCTATTTTCTTATAAGGTAAATAGTCTTTCTCAATAACTATCTTAGTAAATTCCTGCATATATTACCCCTTCATTCTCCATTGTTTCTCAATTTATTCAACGCAACATCTTATTCGACATATACTTACTAGTATATTTATTAGTTACATCGTTAAACTCTTTAAAAATTAACTACTATTACTATTACGATTAAAATTATGATAACAGTTTTTATTAGTATTCCCTAAAAGATTAGAGATTGAAATAACTTTCAAAATTTTATTTAAATATCATACAATATTTTCAACTGCTCATTGAATTGAGATAATACAATCAAGTCTAGCTGCTCTTCTATTTCTTTAAACGATAAATTCAAATCCAACGTACGAACACTAATCTGATTTCCATGAAACTGATAAATATTATCAGGCTGAATTTCCTCATTAGTTTTTGCATACAACAACATACCTGATACTATACATTTATTTTCTCCAAATTGATACTGGCGGTTTTTCACATATGTAAATATCTGATACAGATTATTAGAATGGATTGTGTACTTATCGAAACGTGCTTGAGTAGTACTTGAATAGTATTTAGCATCAATAATCAAAATATTGTTCTCTTTTTGAAGTTGAATGTCACTTTGCATTATCGGTAACATGTCACCAATACCGTCATCTAAAGCCCAAGGTATCTGGGAAGCATTCGGCTTTAACTGTGGATAATGCTTTTTGTAATATTCAAGAATAAACTTTTCATATAAACGATTCATTTGTTGCTCATCTAAAAAATCCATGAGTTTCATCTGGCCATCTGAGGTCGTTTGCAACAACCCCTTTACAACCAAATAACAAATAGAAATAATCATTCTATAGGATTGATTATTTCTATTATATTGAAACTTCCAATTTACTTTATTTAAATCAATAATATCAATTTCATTGAAAAATACCAATATCTTCCGTAATTCTTTTTTCCGTTTTTTGGGAATATCTGATTTCAATAAAAGATGTAAAGTAGATTTTATAATACGATTCATTGTATTGTCTACTGAAAATTCCTCATATGAACAAATCACCCTTTTTCTAAAAGAACTTTGACTCTTTAATGATTCACCTATCTCAATTTTTCCTCTCAACGTTGAAAGTTCTTCGGTTTTAGAGATATACTTTTTCTCTAATCCTCTCTTAAGTTGAATTACCATGGCCTTAACTAGAATAGCACTCATGAGATCCGCAGTATTTTGGAATTCTTCAGTAGAAAGTTTCTTATATCCTTGACCTTTTAAGACACTGAACGCATAAGTTAGCATATAATAGACATTCTTTATTGGTATCACTTAATTGCACTCCTTAAGCTTTCGCTCCATTCTATTACCAGATTTGGTTCATCAAACCAATATTCTTTTAACAACGGTACAAGTTCATATTCAACAATATTAGAAATCACTTGGTCATCCACACTCTCAGGTTTCAAGTTACAAAAATAACTATGGCCAATACAGAATCCTTCACCCAAAGTCTCATCTGAAACAATAGCATAATTTAGATTTTTAATACAGGTAATTAGGTTATTTAACTTACTATTATTTATAGTTAATTGATAGGATTTAAACCCATCAGTTTCAAACCCTGGTTTTAATTCGAAAAATGCAAACCGTCTTCTCAAAGCATAATCTAACATAGCTAAACTTCTGTCTGCTGTATTCATCATACCAATGATATAAAGATTATCTGGAATAGCGAACTTTTCATCCGAATAAACGAGTTGTAAAGATGCCCCTCTTTTATCATTCTCAAGTAGCATAAATAGTTCGCCAAATATCTTACTTAAATTTCCACGATTAATTTCATCAATTATAAAGAAATAATCATTAACAGCATCTAGTTCTGCTCGTTTACAGAAATTATAAAATGTACCTTTTCTTAATTCAAACCCAATATCAGAAGGTCTAAACCCCATGATAAAATCTTCATATGAATAGCTTTGATGAAATTGAACTATCTTGACTCTATCAATATTTTTTTCTCCTATAAAAGAATAAGCTAAGCGTTTTGCAGTATATGTTTTACCTACACCCGGGGCCCCTTGTAAGATAATATTCTTTTTAAAAACAAGAACAGACCTCAATCTTTCATACTCTTCTTCCGACATAAATACATCATTTAGAAAATCCTCCTTTGTATATGAAGAATATGATTTTTCAACTTCTTCAACATCTTCAGATGTATCATCATCAAAAATATTTTTTAGTTTCTCTACAACATCAATATAGGGAGTTACATCGGTTAAAGTTTTCATAGCTGCTTTACCTGGATAATGCCATTCTCCATGATGAGTCCAATTCACTATTCTTATATGATTATACTCCTCAGCTTCAGAGTCATAGAAATAGTCAGAGGTAACAATCCCACGCCCAATAAGTTGACTTCTACCTTTTTTTACAAAAATAATATCTCCAACTTTCATTTCATTGGCAAATTGCCAAGTAGCATGTGTTGCATTCTGGTATGATAAGTTAGGACCATAAATTTTTTTCATTGCCTCTTTGATCTCTGATTTATTTTTAAATAAACTAAGATCTCCAATTTCATTCCATCCTATAGCCATTACTCCACGCTTGTAAAAGTCCTCCCACATATAAGAACCTTCCCCTGGAGCATATACCCAATACCTTATTGTTTCATTCTCATCATCCATCAAAGCTGAAGATTCTGCCACCATCTTGAGTTCTCGACTTTTTTTATTCACTACTTCAGAATACTTCCATGCTTCAAAAGATAATTCTTTAAAATTCTTAAACTTGGCTTCTGTACTATTGAAATAGGAATTTATTGTTTCAGCTATTTGAAAATATTTTGCAGCAGTTATCTTTGAATCTATACCTGGTAAACTACTTGAAATTTCTGTTGGAAATTTACCAGATTCAAAAATATACCACCGATTTCGACTATCTAAATTCAAAAAAGAATCCGGAGCAATCCAATACAAACCTATGGTAGTTTTGCTATTACCATTCCCTTTTTTATTGTTTACAATATCAAAGTAGTGTGAAACTTTTTCCTTATTATCAGTAGTTTTTTTCTTATCATATTCTAATGCCGAGAGAAATAGTGACCATAGTTCTTCAATATCTTCATCACTTCTTTCATCAATAAAACGATAATAGGTAGCATTTTGAGGATTGAGAACTGGTATACCATCAAAAGAATTCGGAACTTTACTTTCTAAATCAAATAATTTTACTATTGCATCTAAAATTTTAATCTTGTTTTCAACTCTCAGGTTCTTATTAAACAATCCAAATACAGTAAAAGGATCAATATCTACCAAATTATTATCTTTCTCCAATGTTGGCATTGACATACCTGAAAGTTTATAAATGTCTTTAACTTTGCCTACAAGTTCCTGCCTATTATTTTTATAAACTACCAGTTTTTGTGCAAACTCATGGTAAAAACTAGTCCAATCAAATTGTTTCTGAATATTCATCTGTTTTCATCCTCTATTCTTATTGTTTTTATACTATACAGATACAATTATTATACCACAAAAACGCTTTCATATCTATATGATATAACAATAGAAGCTTCTAAAAAAATCTATTATTTATTCAACTAATTACATTCTATTTATAAATTTTTCAAAAAGATTTAATCAATGGATTAACTTGGAATTCCTTGTTGCTATTCTTAGGTAAAAATTAAAAGTAGGAATAAATCCTACTTAAACGTAAAACCTATTTCAAATGATTTACAGCATATTGAGCCAATTCTTCTGTAAATTTTTCCTGCTCAACAATAAGAGACTTGAGCTTTGCTTTTGAAGAATGGAAGCTCTCCAAAGTTTGTTTTGCTTTCTCGAGAGCAGCCTTATCCTCAGCAGTTGGTTCTGCTTTGCTTGAAGAAGATGTTGTTTTTTCAACCTTAGCTTCTGAAGAATTTGAACCTTTACTATTATCAGAGTTCGAAGTGCAAGCTGCTAATACAACAGCAGTAATTGTTATTAGCTTTTTCATTGTTAACCTCTCTTCTCAGATTTTAATGTGATTCAATTTTACACATTTTATTATTATATCAACTTTAACAAAATAGGATTGAAAAAGCAATACTAGTTATGATAAAAAGGACTAACAACAATGAGGAGGTTATAATTTCTAGTATCTATAAAGAGTCTTCTATCAATCTTATATCTCTTTCCATGTAATTGTGTAAATTCTTTCATTAGTTTTTTCTTTCGATTGTCATATTTTCTACTCTCTTTATCATCCATCATACTATATCTTTAAATATTCAGATATATTTAAAGACTTAATTTGACACGGTCACACTTCTCCCTTTCTTAATTCAACAATATAATCATAAGTATCCTTTTTTAATTTTGATAGTGAATGATTTAGATAATCATCAAAACCATCATTAGCAATCTCTCCAAATATCATGCTATCGAAAAATTCTTCAGAAAACTCATTATCTACTTTACCATTACCACTTAGACGATTAATTAAATCTTCTCGATACTCTTTACAATAGATCTCCTCTCTTCTAAACATCTCTGAAACATCTTTCTCATGAATTTCATAAGCAGTTTCTAATTGTAAAAGATTATCTGATTGAGAATCCCTATCAAAAAAAAGGGCTATTGAGGATTTTTTACTTGGTGGAGAAACTATAAATTTACCATTCTCTTTCCAGTCAGGGGCAAAAGGATAAAAATCATAATCTTTTTCCCCTTTTATCCTATTACAAGTACTGCACGATGGGATTAAATTCGAAAGTGTCAATGCAAAAAAAGGGAACTTATCTTTGTTAAAATAATGGTCAAACTCACATCCTAATTTATCGTGCCTAGAATTAATGTAATTCCTATTACAATATGGACAGACACTGATTCCTAAATCTTTAATAAGGCTAATATTATTTTTAATTTTGATTTTCCTATCATTACTTGTAAAATATCTTGTATAATAGCTTTTATAAAGATTTAGCAATTCTTGATTACTTTCATCATTATATAATTGTAAATAAGCTGAATCTTCTGTTTTAAGGGAACTATGAAATTTCTTCAATTTTGAAGAACTCATTGTAATCAACTCTTTAAAATCTGATATTTCTTCTGTATCGTTTCGAGGTAATTTATTTAAAAATTCAACAATCTTAATCCCGACTTCGTTTATTTTTCTATCAGATATCCAGGTATCTCCTGACTTTTTCTTCGGTTTTTTAGCAATTAAAAATTGATAATATCTTTCTATTTCTTCTTCACTATAAAAATTGGTTATCTTTATCATTTTTGTTCTTTTTCTTTTTGAGTTCTTCTATCTGCTTTTTGAGTTCATCTATTTCTTTCTCATAGTCTAGACTATCATTCGACTCATTAATCCATCTAGCTTTCTTTATCTGCTTTTTCAAGTGATTTCGAATAATATCTTCACCAATCATATCCACCAATTCGTCAAAAAACTCTCGAATCGTATCATCTGGCACTCCACTCAATCCATATTTCTTAATAAATCCTTTATAAGCACCACTCTCTTGAATCGTTTTTTCATTTGAGGAACTTCTAAATATATTCAATAAGTCTTCAATAACTTGTTCTGAAAATGCTCCTTTAGGGGCTTCTAAGAAAAATGAATCTTTGAATAGAGTATAAATATTCTGTCCAAAAGTTCTAGATTTTTCTGTAGAATCATCTATTGGTAAATATATTATATCTTTTTTCATAAAATCCGATAAGATTATAGGCGAGTGAGTGGTTACAACAACACGGACGGAACCATTTTGAGATTTCATAATTTTACCAATAATAGGTAAAATATTTTTTACCCATTTTCTTTGCCATTCAGGATGTAAACCTAAGTCAACTTCATCGAGCAATAAAACCATGTTTTTTCTAACTTCATTTTTAATACTGTTCAAGCGTCCAAATAGATTGATTAGAGCTAGCTCACCTGAACTTAGACCACTCCATTCAAATTCTAGAACGGAGAATACTTCTCGAGAAATACTATTATCTGATCCTTCATTTTTTAGACTTTTTAAAATCACATTTAATGTTTCTCTATCAGTTTCTACAGTAAAATCAAGCTCTCTCCCAATATTGCTAACAATTTTGCTTATATCTTCAAAAAAATTTGTTAATTGAGTAATTTTCCCTTCCATATCCTGGTCTATATTATGATTTTTTAAAAATTTTTCTAAATCTTCATAAAATTTTCCTCTTGGCTGTATCGTTCTAAAATCTATATTTTCTAATAAACTAATAAGCGCTTGTCTATTATTTTCATTTGTCCTATTTTGGTTATCTTTCTTAAAATATTCAAATAGAGGTACAATCTCAGTGGCGAATATAGCAAAAAATTTTCTCATTAAAACTTTTAGTACTTTATTTTTATATCCATGCGTTGGTATCTCAGTGATCTTATCCTCGAATTCTTTTAAAAAGCCAGTTCCTTTTAAATAAGTTTTACCATAAGAGATTATCCCGTCACCTATTTGATTTAGTCGTAATGATACAGTTTTTCCTGAAAGTTCAATTAAATCTTCCCACTTCGTATTTTCCTCGTTTTTATTATAGTAACTATTGATTACTTCTACCTGCTTAATCGAATCCTCCCTGTGTAAGTTTATAAGATTCATAGTGTCTAAAAATGCTGAGGTAGAAATATCAAAAGAATTCTCAGGTAAGAGTCCCAACTGAACAAGTTCTATAGCGCTAGAAAATTTTACAAAAGAATAGTTAAAAATATCATCGATATCCTCAAATAAATCATTTATAATTTGTTTATTCCTGGATAATAAAGAATTTACAAGGGTAGTTTTTCCCGAACCATTTTTCCCAACAATACAATATACAGAGTCAATTTCATCGGTATAATTTAATCTAGTTATTGGGTTCAATTTCTTATATCTCATTTCAAATTTCCTTTACTATACACTCAAAGTGAACCGTTTGACAATATAATTCTAGTCTACTTAAAACTACTTCTACATCACTCATGTCAATTTCACCTACATCTGGATATCTAGCAGCATTATCTATAGTTACTTTTAAAGAACCTTGAAATGGGCCTTTTCTCAACTGTTTTCCAATAATATATCTAAAATCAAGTTGACTGTCCATATTATCATAAATGTTCAGTAAATGTCTAATACTTGATAATCCAGGGGAAAGTGGGTGCTCTTGACACCACTGTGTAATATCTCCATCTACAGAGTATGGAATGAAAATTCGAAGTACATCTTTCAGTATAATTTTATATCTCCAGGTTTGACGCCCTGCCCAAATAAAATCTAAATTCTTAGCTTCGATCACCTTAAATACAGTGGCTAAATAAATTGCAGCATTTTTATTAGTTATAAATATAATATCCCCTGACTTTGGTGAATTACTTTTCAAATTATTATCACGCTCACTATATCCCCAAACAGAGTACAATTTGTTTTTATCTTCCTGAATTTCCATTATATCGTCCTTATTATCAACATTTTCATCTTCTAGTGCTGATATAATACTAGACTTGGAAACCTTTTTCTCTATTGTATTCGCATAGGGGTTTGTTAATCCAGCTCCTCCAGCTAATACAAACACATTTATACCGGACATCATTAACCTCATATTTCTAAAGTAATAGGAACTTATTATTGCTAATAAAAATTATATCATAATATTTTATGTTATTTCTAATGAAGTTTCGTTTTTTTCCGAATTTAATAATCTTTTATTTAATAATATTTTATTTGCCTTTTTGTTTTCCTTTTGAACAGTTCAGCTTAAATTCTTGTCAATTGAGAATTTTCATCTCAAAGGCTCATTTTTCTTTGCTAAGATATATATAATTTAAAAGAAAAAATATTCAAATGATATTATGACATAGTAAAAATCATTGTAAAAATATAGAGAATAATTTAAAAATGAATTGAGTAAAACTGAGTTATTTCACTTGAAATATAGTGTTGAAATACTAAGTCTAATTTTAAATAATGAAGAGTCCTATCCAAATTTGGATAGGGAAGAAGTATATTGAAGAATCCAAACCTAAAAATCATAACTCTAGATTTCTCAAAGTTAAGTTTCCGAAAAATTAATTTAAAAACAACTAAAGGAAATAAAAAAACTCTTTTTAAAGCACCAATTGAATTAATGGAGCTTCTAGCAAATTGGAAAGTTAAACAACAAGAAGAGCTCAAACTTTTCGGGCTGAGGCAAACACAAAAACAGTTTGTTTTTACATATAATGACAGGAATAATAACATTAATCTTCCTCTCCATATCGACTATCTAAACTATAGAATGAAATCAGTTAGACATAGACATCCCGAATTAGCACCTGCATCTCCTCACAAATTGAGACACACAGGTGCCACATTAGCAAAACTAGCTGGAGTTTCTCTTGAAGAAATTTCTGAAGCGCTAA
This sequence comes from Streptococcus sp. 27098_8_76, assembly GCF_041432315.1. Taxonomy (GTDB): domain Bacteria; phylum Bacillota; class Bacilli; order Lactobacillales; family Streptococcaceae; genus Streptococcus. Next base: position 66,690 of record NZ_JAPVZI010000004.1, read on the forward strand.
CCCATAGTGACAAGGAAATTACAAAGACCTATGTTAACACTAAAGATAAAGTTAATCAGACCGTAGGTGATATTGCATTTCGTAGCTTAAAAAATTGATGGGGTGAAATTTAGATTTTTGAAACAAAAAAGACATCCAAGAGAAAATTTTTGAATGTCTGTAAACGTTGATATAATCGTATTGATTAACGTTTTGAGAATTGTGATGCTTTGCAATCTTTCTTATGATCTGGTTTCCTAAATACTTTGAGTACACTTATGGTATTGATGCCCCTAAGCATCTAAAAACTCTGGTGGAAAAAGGTTATGTTCTTGTCGAAACTGCTTTTGATTCACTTGACCATCTGAATGCTACTATGAAAAAGAATATTCTGAAAAGCAAGGGAATTACAGGCCTTTCTAAAATGAAGGCTGCAGATTTGGATCAAGCCCTTCATGCCAACTTTTCAGAAGAGGAATTGGCAAGTCACTTTTCGATTCGTGGCTACAAATTAACTCCAAAAGGAGAGGAAATCCTGGAACAAAACCAGGACATTGTCGACCGTCATCCAAAGAAAAATCTTTAAGTAAGCCACTTTTTGGTTAACCTCCTCTTGAACTACCTTGTCACTAATATTTGAAATCCACTTCCTTTTAGGGTACAATGGTAGAAATAAATTTTTGAGAGGAACAGAATGAAAAAACTAGCAACCCTTCTTTTACTATCCACTGTATCTCTAGCTGGATGTAGCAACATCCAACGTAGTTTGCGTGGTGATGACTATGTAGATTCTAGCTTGGCCGCTGAGGAAAGCTCCAAAGCAGCAGCCCAATCTGCCAAGGAGCTAAACGATGCTTTAACAAACGAAAACGCCAATTTCCCACAACTATCTAAAGAAGTTGCTGAAGATGAAGCTGAAGTGATTCTCCACACAAGCCAAGGAGATATCCGTATCAAACTCTTCCCTAAACTCGCTCCTTTAGCGGTTGAAAACTTCCTCACTCATGCCAAAGAAGGCTACTATAACGGCATTACCTTCCACCGTGTCATCGATGGCTTCATGGTTCAAACTGGAGATCCAAAGGGAGACGGTACAGGTGGTCAGTCTATCTGGCATGACAAGGATAAGACTAAAGACAAGGGAACTGGTTTCAAAAACGAGATTACTCCTTATCTCTATAACATCCGTGGTGCTCTTTCTATGGCTAATACTGGTCAACCAAACACCAATGGCAGCCAGTTCTTCATCAACCAAAACTCTACAGATACCTCTGCTAAACTCCCTACAAGCAAGTATCCAAAGAAAATTATCGAAGCCTATAAAGAAGGGGGAAACCCTAGTCTAGATGGAAAACACCCAGTCTTTGGCCAAGTGATTGACGGTATGGATGTTGTGGATAAGATTGCCAAAGCCGAAAAAGATGAAAAAGACAAGCCAACTACTGCTATTACTATCGATAGCATCGAAGTGGTGAAAGACTACGATTTTAAATCTTAAAAACCAAAAAATACAGTATCCACATTCGGTACTGTATTTCTTTTATCCTCATTTTTAAGTTAGATTATTAAAATCCCAGATTTGGTCCATCCAGCCTTCATAGAAGTCTGGTTCGTGACAGACCATAAGGATAGATCCCTTGTATTCTTTAAGAGCGCGTTTGAGTTCATCCTTGGCATCCACATCCAAATGGTTGGTCGGCTCGTCCAGCACTAAAACATTGTTTTCACGATTCATCAAGAGACAGAAACGAACCTTGGCTTGTTCCCCACCTGACAAGACCTGAATTTGGCTTTCAATATGCTTGGTTGTCAGACCACAACGAGCAAGGGCTGCACGGACTTCTGCTTGGTTAAGTGCAGGAAAGGCATTCCAGACAGCTTCAAGAGGTGTTTGACGATTGCCTCCTTCTACTTCCTGTTCAAAGTAGCCAAGTTCTAGATAATCTCCACGCTCCACTTCCCCAGCAATAGGTGGGATAATCCCTAAAAGGCTCTTCAAAAGAGTTGTTTTCCCGATACCATTTGCCCCGATAATAGCAACCTTTTGATTACGTTCAAAGGTAAGATTTAAAGGCTTGGTCAGAGGACGATCATAACCAATTTGCAAATCCTTGGCTTGGAAGATAAAGCGCCCAGGTGTACGAGCTGGTTTGAAATCAAAGGATGGTTTTGGTTTCTCACTTTGCAACTCGATAATATCCATCTTATCCAATTTCTTCTGACGAGACATGGCCATGTTTCGTGTTGCAACACGCGCTTTGTTTCGAGCCACAAAGTCCTTGAGGTCCGCAATTTCTTTTTGCTGACGTTCGTAGGCTGCCTCTAGCTGAGATTTCTTCATAGCATAGACTTCTTGGAACTGGTAGTAGTCACCAGAGTAACGCGTCAGCTGTTGATTTTCCACATGATAGACGATATTGATAACGTCGTTCAGGAATGGAATATCATGTGAAATAAGGACAAATGCATTTTCATAGTTTTGGAGATAGCGCTTAAGCCAGTCAATATGCTCAGCATCCAAGTAGTTGGTCGGCTCGTCCAAAAGCAAGATATCAGGCTTTTCAAGGAGGAGTTTAGCCAAAAGCACCTTGGTTCTTTGTCCACCTGACAAAGAGGTTACATCTGTATCCATGCCAAAGTCCATGACACCAAGGGCACGCGCTACTTCATCAATCTTAGCATCCAAGGTATAGAAATCACGACTCTCCAGACGGTCTTGAAGTTCTCCCACTTCTTCCATGAGAGCATCAACATCCGCACCGTCTTCAGCCATTTCCATATAGAGGTCATTGATACGAGCTTCAGCTTTGAAAAGCTCATCAAAAGCCGTACGGAGAACATCACGTACCGACTGCCCTTCAGCAAGGACAGAGTGCTGATCCAAGTAACCAGCAGTCACATATTTGGACCACTCAACCTTCCCTTCATCTGGCAGCATTTTACCAGTCACGATACTCATAAAGGTCGATTTCCCTTCACCATTAGCACCGACCAAACCGATATGTTCCCCCTTGAGGAGACGGAAAGATACATCTTCAAAAATTGCACGGTCACCAAAACCGTGACTCAGATTTTTAACTTCTAAAATACTCATTTTAATTCCTTATCTTGTTTTTATGTAATCGTTTATAGAGGAGCCAAGCTAGATAGCCACCCAAGGTATTGGTCCATAAATCATCAATCTCAAAGACACGATTAAAATCAAAGAAAAAGTCCAAGACTAACTGCGTACACTCGATTCCAAGACTCACTAGAAAACTAACAAATAGCACCTTTGTTGTTTTCCGCAAATTTGGAAGGAGATAAAGGAGTTGGAAAACAAGAGGAAAAAGCAAGAATACATTGAGGATATTTTGTAGAAAAATCCAACATAATTGTCCTATGTCACTCACCTCACCCAGTTTCCAGAGAGAATTGAACGGAGTCAACAGAAAAACCAGGCGTCCAAGATGCTGAATACCTGGAGTTTCCACCCCCACGGGAGATTGTTCTTGAGGAGTAAAGCAAAAATAGACGATACAAATGCTATAGAAAATGACTCCCCAGACCAAAACATGATTATAAGTTTTCTTCATCATTAAGGATTGACTGCTGCGACTGCTTTCTGGCGATCACGTTTCATTGTATTGGAACGCAATTGTCCACAAGCTGCATCAATATCTGTTCCATGCTCTTGACGAACCACACAGTTAACACCTTTTTTCTTAAGCGTATCATAAAAGGCCAGGACTCGCTCTTTGGGACTACGGCTATACTGGTCATGCTCACTAACTGGGTTGTAAGGAATCAAGTTTACATAAGACAATTTCTTGATGTTCTTGAGCAATTCAGCCAATTCCAAGGCTTGTTCTACACCATCATTGACTTCATTGAGCATGATATATTCAAAGGTTACACGACGATTGGTTGTTTCGATATAGTACTCAATAGCAGCAAAGAGTTTTTCAATCGGAAAGGCACGGTTAATTTTCATGATGCTTGAGCGCAATTCATTGTTAGGTGCGTGAAGAGAAACGGCAAGATTGACCTGAACCCCTTCATTAGCAAAATCACGAATTTTATGGGCCAAACCTGAGGTTGAAACCGTAATGTGACGAGCACCGATGGCCATTCCTTTATCATCATTGATAGTACGAACGAAATTCAAGACATTGTTGTAGTTATCAAAGGGCTCACCGATACCCATGACAACGATATGGCTGACGCGTTCATCCTGACCACGCTCATCAAAGTATTTCTGAACCAGCATGATTTGCGCTACGATTTCACCGTTATTGAGGTCACGTTGTTTCTTAATCAAACCAGAGGCACAGAAGGTACAACCGATATTACATCCGACCTGAGTAGTCACACAGACAGACAAACCATAGTGTTGACGCATAAGTACTGTCTCAATCAGCATTCCATCTGGCAATTCAAAAAGATATTTAACTGTCCCATCAGCAGACTCTTGCACGATACGCTGTTTCAAGGGATTGACCACAAACTGGTCATTGAGCTTAGCAATCAAATCCTTGGAAAGGTTGGTCATCTCTTCAAATGACTGGACACGTTTACGGTAAAGCCATTCCCAGATTTGATCTGCACGGAATTTCTTTTCTCCCTGCTCCAAAACCCATTCCTGCATGGTTTGACGTGTTAAACTATAAATTGACGGTTTCATTTCTTCTCCTTATTCTCTACTCACTTCTGACGAATGACAAAATGACGTTGCTCCTTGTCCTCTTTCTGAGAATGCTGGTCCTTCTGACGACGTCTATTTTTCTTATCTGCATTCGGTTTTCGTTTTGTTTGAGTAGACTTCTTTCCTTTTCTAGAAGGTGTTTCTTCTTCCTTCTTACGCATTTTCTTGTCAAATGATGCTCGCTTAGGGGCTTCATTTTCTAAGACAAAATAGGCACAACCATAACTACAATACTCTAAAAGGTAGTCTTGTAAACGACTGATTTTTTCAAGTTTTTCTTCTGTTCGATCATCCTTATAAAAACCTCGTAGGCGAAGCTGTTCGTTGCTCCAGTCTCCCACGATATAATCAAACTTGGTTAAGACTTCTGAAAAACGCTGATTAAAAGCCGTCACATCAAAGGCATCCTTGATATTTTCCACCAAGGAAAAAGCTATCCCTTCCGTTTCAACCTTGTCCCCGTGTAAATGAAACTCAGGACCAGGAAACTTGTTATAGTTGTATAATTCAGGTGCAATTTCTTTTCGCATAGATATCCTTTTTCCACGATTACTTAATACTTTATTCTACCATAATTTCTAGCAGTTAGCACGTTTCTCATAAAAATGAAAAAAGTCTGACGATTTTGTCAGACCAGAATCATATAACCTAAAAAAGAGAAGAACAATTCTTCCCTCCAACTATCATTATTTAGCAGCTGCGTACAATTCATCTACTTTGTTCCAGTTGATTACTGAGAAGAAAGCTTTGATGTAGTCAGGACGCACGTTGCGGTATTTCACGTAGTAAGCATGTTCCCAAACGTCCAAGCCCAAGATTGGTTTTTTACCTTCTGAGATTGGTGTGTCTTGGTTTGCTGTTGAAGTCACTTCAAGTTTACCTTCTTTGTTGACAACCAACCATGCCCATCCAGAACCGAAACGAGTTGTTGCTGCTGCAGTGAAAGCTGCTTGGAACTCTTCAAATGAACCAAATGTTGCATCGATTGCTGCTGCCAGTTCTGCTGATGGAGCTGTTTTTTCAGGAGTCATCAATTCCCAGAAAAGAGCGTGGTTCAAGTGTCCACCACCATTGTTGATAAGCGCCTGACGGATATCAGCTGGGATTGATTCTACATCAGCAAGCAAAGCTTCAAGGTCTTCACCGATTTCAGGGTGTTTTTCAAGAGCTGCATTAGCATTGTTGACATAAGTTTGATGGTGTTTGTCATGGTGCAAGTGCATTGTTTCCGAATCGATGTATGGTTCCAAAGCGTCGTATGCATATGGAAGATCTGGTAAGATAATAGCCATCTGTAATACCTCTTTTTCTTTCTATATGAAAATGATAACGCAAACATTCACTTTTTTCAAGTTTTTTGCTTATAGATGAAGAATTCACTGAAATACTTTCTAATAATACTCTTCGAAAATCTCTTCAAACCGAGTCAACGTCGCCTTGCCGTAGGTATGGTTACTGACTTCGTCAGTTCTATCCACAACCTCAAAACAGTGTTTTGAGCTGACTTTGTCAGTCTTATTTACAACCTCAAAGCAGTGCTTTGAGCAACCTGCGGCTAGTTTCCTAGTTTCCTAGTTTACTAGTTTACTCTTTGATTTTCATTGAGTATAAAATAAGCAAATCACTAAGAAACCCACGACAAGATAATCTTGACGTGGGTTGTAGTTTCAAAAAAAATATCAATTTACCTGACTAGCAATCTGTAGGAGTGCCTTTTCAAAAAGGAAACTCTTTTCATAGAGACCTGTCTTAATCTGATAGTCTGTCTCAATCAAATAAGAAATAGCTTGCTTCAAAAAGCTCAAGGAAAGTCCTCGTGAATCCCTCAACGCAAACTTGATTTGATAGGGATTAGGATTGCGTCCGAGAAAACTACCTAAACTACTTGCAATCTGCGATTCTGTTTGCCCAGACTCCGCCAAAATTTTCACCTGAGTAAAAGTCCGAAATTGTCCTAGCATGACTGCAATCAACTTGATTTCATCTTCACCTTGCAAGGTCAAGTCTCTAACCAAATCTCGCGCCTGGTCCATCTTTTTAGTCAGAATAAACTGAGTTAAGTCAAAGATATTGTCCTGCAAGGTCTTGGGAATTGCGTTAACAATATCCTCTTCCTCGATAACAGAGTCTTCCTTATAGGACTGTAAAAAGAGGAGATTTTTCTGAATTTCGCTAAATTGAAAACCCGACTTGACGAGAAGATTTTCAAAAGAATGATTAGCAAACTGCAGACCTTGTTGCTGGCTCCACTTTTGGAAATACTGGCGCAATTCTTGTTCTTTGGCTTCTACTGCATCAAAGACCTTGGCATCACGCTTCAGTAATTTAACCAACCGTCTTTTACTATCCAGCTTTCCTTCTGCAAAGATTAACAACTTGGTTGTTGGTGAAGGATTGTCAAGATATTCCTCAAATGACTTGAGCTCATCATCTGTCAAAAAGCGCTTTTTAGCAGTCGTGATATCGACAAAATGATCCAATATCACGATTTTTTCATCCGCAAAGAAAGGAAGGCTGACTAACTCCAGTTCCACATCTTTGTAGACCACTTCTTTCATATCAAAGTAGGCAAAGTTGAGGTCGGCAGAATCATAGCCAATCTGTTTCAACACTTGACTCTTCATCACTTCAAACTGACCCTGATCTGTCCCTGTAAAAAGGCTCAGACTAGGTAAATTTGATAAAGTCAACTTCTGACTTTCTTCAATGGCTAACATCTTCTCTCCTTTCTTCTGACTTTTTAGTTCATTTAATCGATATAGCGTAATTTCCCACGGAAATCTTCTAAGCTCTCGTACCCTTTTTCCGCCATGATTGCTTTTAGTTCATTGGTAATACGTTCAAAAGAACCGACGCCTTCTTTGTGAAGGGTGGTTCCCACCTGCACCATACTTGCTCCACAGAGGATATGTTCAAAGGCATCACGACCAGTCAAAACGCCACCTGTTCCGATGATTTGGATTTGAGGATTTAAGCGTTGATAAAAGGCGTGAACATTGGCTAGAGCAGTCGGTTTAATGTATTCTCCACCAATTCCACCAAAACCATTTTTAGGACGGATAACGACAGACTCATCTTCTATATAAAGTCCGTTCCCGATAGAGTTAACACAGTTGACAAACTTGAGCGGATACTTGTTAAAAATAGCTGCCGCTTGGTCAAAGTGAACAATATCAAAATATGGTGGGAGCTTAATTCCAAGAGGTTTGGTAAAATAGGCAAATACCTCTGACAAGATACGGTCTGTTGTCTCAAAATCATAGGCAATCTGAGGTTTACCTGGAACATTTGGACAGGAGAGGTTTAGCTCAGTCAGACCACGAAAATCACTCTCTTGGACTTTTTTCAAGAGAGTATGGGTTTCCTCTGGAGACATTCCAACTAGAGATAAGAAGAAAGTTCGGTTTGGCTCTTTTTCCTGTAAATCCAAAAGATAGTCCAAATAATATTCTAAACCATTATTTGGCAAGCCCATAGAGTTGATAGATCCAAGTGGAACATCTTGATAGCGTGGCTCAGGATTCCCCTGACGGAAGTCCAAGGTCGCTGTCTTAGTGACAAAGGTTCCTGCCGCTGAGTTTTTAACTCCTTCTAACTCTGCTATCGTCATACAAGCCACACCTGCTGCATTCATCAAACAATTGTCAAACTCAAAACCAGCAATTTGTGTTTTCGTTGATACCATGATTCTAATCCTCCAGATTCCTTTTATTGCTAATATTATACCATATTTTCATATTTTCTCTTTGAGAAAGATATTTCAAAGAAAAAAGTTCGTATTTTATGAATTAAAGAAAAATCTGAACCGAATTGATAGAATTTTTAGAAAATTTTTGTTTTTCTCTTTACAGTTAAAAAAAATTCTGCTATAATGACACACATAATTAAATTAGAATTTAAGGAGAACAATATGACATCTGCTAAAGAATATATCCAAAGCGTGTTTGAAACTGTAAAAGCTCGTAACGGGCACGAGGCTGAGTTCCTCCAAGCTGTTGAAGAATTTTTCAACACTTTGGAACCTGTATTTGAAAAACATCCTGAGTATATCGAAGAAAATATCTTGGCACGTATTACTGAGCCAGAGCGCGTGATTTCTTTCCGTGTTCCTTGGGTTGACCGTGATGGAAACATTCAAGTAAACCGTGGTTACCGTGTTCAATTCAACTCAGCTGTTGGACCATACAAAGGTGGACTTCGTTTCCACCCAACTGTTAACCAAGGGATTTTGAAATTCCTCGGATTTGAACAAATCTTTAAAAACGTCTTGACTGGACTTCCTATCGGTGGAGGTAAAGGTGGATCAGACTTCGATCCTAAAGGTAAAACAGATGCTGAAGTGATGCGCTTCTGCCAAAGTTTCATGACTGAATTGCAAAAACACATCGGACCATCACTTGACGTACCTGCTGGTGATATCGGTGTTGGTGGACGTGAGATTGGTTACCTTTACGGACAGTACAAACGCCTTAACCAATTTGATGCTGGTGTCTTGACTGGTAAGCCTCTTGGATTTGGTGGTAGCTTGATCCGTCCAGAAGCAACTGGTTACGGTTTGGTTTACTATACTGAAGAAATGCTCAAAGCTAACGGTAACAGCTTTGCTGGTAAGAAAGTCGTTATTTCAGGTTCTGGTAACGTTGCTCAATACGCTCTTCAAAAAGCGACTGAACTCGGTGCAACTGTTATCTCTGTATCTGATTCGAATGGTTATGTCATCGATGAAAATGGTATCGACTTCGATCTATTGGCTGATGTTAAAGAAAAACGTCGCGCTCGTTTGACTGAGTATGCAGCTGAGAAAGCAACTGCTACTTATCATGAAGGTTCAGTATGGACTTATGCTGGAAACTATGACATCGCTCTTCCATGTGCGACTCAAAACGAAATCAACGGTGAAGCAGCTAAACGTTTGGTTGCTCAAGGCGTTATCTGTGTATCTGAAGGTGCCAACATGCCAAGCGACCTTGATGCCATCAAAGTTTACAAAGAAAATGGTATCTTCTACGGACCTGCCAAAGCTGCCAACGCTGGTGGTGTAGCCGTTTCAGCACTTGAAATGAGCCAAAACAGTCTTCGCCTTTCATGGACTCGTGAAGAAGTTGATGGCCGTCTCAAAGACATCATGACAAACATCTTCAACACAGCTAAAACGACTTCAGAAACATACGGTCTTGATAAAGACTACCTTGCAGGAGCTAACATTGCTGCCTTTGAAAATGTAGCAAACGCTATGATTGCACAAGGTATTGTTTAAGATTCATTTGCTTAATCCTCAATCGCTTCGATTGGGGATTTTTATGTTGGCTTCAAAAAAACTCACCATTAACAGTGAGTTTTAACATCAGAATTTATTTTACTTTCATTAGGGCAGATGACAAACATTCAACAATCTCCTCAACTGCTTCATCTATGTTTATAGTTCCTTCATCATTCAACATCATGGGAATAAGATAAGAAAAACTCAATGCTAAAATGTATCGAACAATTCTTTCATTTGACCAATTTAGAATAAGTCCTTTTTCTTTAAATTGATTTAAAACAGGGCTAATTGGTTCTATTATAGATTGAACAATAATATTTCCTAACTTGATAGAAAGATTTTTATCAATAAAAGAACGCCCCAAGAGAATTTTAACATGCATTTGGTTCTCCTGAATGAAAAAGAGCCTATCTCGAATAATACTTTTTAAAAAGAAGGGAAAAGTTTCTTGATCTACTGTGAATTTTTTTTCTGAGAAATCCGCAATTACTTCTGGAATAACCTGTTCTAGAAAAGTAGATAAAATGGCTTCTAAAATACCTTCCTTTGTTTTAAAGTAACTAAAAACAGTTCCTTCTGACACTCCAGCGCGTTCGGCAATAAGGCTGGACGTTGTATTCTCAAATCCAATTTCTGAGAATAATTTTAAGCCTGATAATAATACTCGACGTTGTTTCAAGCTCAAGTTGCTAACTTCTAACGTCTGAGCATACTTTTGTTCTAAACTTTCCATCGCTAGCACCTCTCTTCTACTCTCTTACTTTTACGACTTTTTTGCCTCGACTGTGTCCCATTTTCAGACTACCATAGGCTTCTCTAACTGACTTTAGAGAAAAGTCATACACTTGATCAATTTTCAGCTGAACCTTCCCGTCTGAGACCATTTCAGCTAAAGTGCTAAAATCATCATATGTGGAATGTCTCGGACCAGTAAACTGAGCACCTTTTATCATAACATAGGGCGAAGGTACTAATGTCCCAATAGCTGTCCCTTTCAAGCCTAAACTAAAAGCCAATCTAACATAATCAGATCCATAACAATCCAAAAATTTTGTAATAGGCGTTGGACTAGCTGATAGAAGAGCCTTCTTGATATTCTCTTCGTAACTTACTGGTATGGCACCTAAAGACTTCAGATACTCTGCATTTTTCTTACTTGCTATTCCAATCACTGTCGCCCCCTTAGCAACTGCATACTGTACTGCAATACTTCCAATACCTCCTGCTGCAGCTGAAATAACAACAGTATCTCTTGAATTTAAACCGATTCTTCTAAAAGCCCCACCCACAGTTAGAGCAGCTACTCCCATAGTAGCTGCGTGAGTCATGTCGATCATCTCTGGATTCAATACAATTTCTGATTCATTGACACAAATTTCTGTTGCTAAAGCTCCCCTCTTAGTTCCCAAACCAGGATCGCTAATCATTGTTCCAAATACCTTATCTCCTACTGAAAACCTAGTTACTTCATTTCCAACTTCTGTAATAACTCCAGAAAAATCTCTCCCCACACCTCTTGGAAATAAAGATGATTTAGATTCAAACCAACGACTTGGTTTCCTTAACTTCGTTATAAAAGATAGAAATCGAAGGGGTTTCGCTCCCTCAAAAGTTTTATAATCAATAGGATTTAAACCAACAGCATGAACTTCTACTCTCACCTGATTTACATCCAAGGCTGTAGAATCAATCTTCATCAAATCCAAGACCTCTTCATTACCGAAACGACTGTACTCTATTGCTTCAACAACCATTTTCTTTACTCCTTAATTTCACAAATTGAGTGAACACTCATTTTCATAAATTATACTCTTAATTTGTAAGAAAATCAATATTATCGTTTGATAACGATTTATGACATGATACAAATATCCATCATTTCGATTTACCAATATGATTCTTTCAATCTAACTCTCCTCACTTTTAAAGATTCCTTTCCCCTTTTTTGCCCCTTCTTAAACAAAAAGAAAAACCGCTACTCCTAAGAATAGCGGTTTAATCATGTTTTTAAGCTACTAATGTAGTTGCTCTATTATTTAAGAGTAACTGAAGCTCCAGCTTCTTCCAATTTAGCTTTGATTTCTTCAGCTTCTGCAGTTGCAACGCCTTCTTTAACAAGTGCTGGTGCACCGTCAACAAGTTCTTTAGCTTCTTTAAGTCCAAGACCTGTGATTTCACGTACAACTTTGATAACGCCAACTTTTTTGTCGCCTGCAGATGTCAGTTCAACGTCGAATGAATCTTTAGCAGCACCAGCGTCAGCAGCACCAGCTGCAGCAACAGCTACAGGAGCAGCTGCAGTTACACCAAATTCTTCTTCGATAGCTTTTACAAGGTCGTTCAATTCAAGGATTGAAGCTTCTTTAATTTCAGCAATAATGTTTTCAATGTTCAATGCCATTGTTATTTCCTCCAAATATGTTTTAAATTTATAATAGATTTTCGTAGCTAGGCTACGCTGCGTAGCTTAAGATTAAGCTGCGTCTTCTTTGTTGTCTGCAACCGCTTTGACTGCAAGAGCAACGTTGCGCACTGGCGCTTGAAGTACAGAAAGGAGCATAGAAAGAAGTCCTTCGCGGTTTGGAAGAGTTGCAAGAGCAAGAATCTCTTCTTTAGATGCGACAGCGCCTTCGATTGCACCACCTTTGATTTCAAGTGCTTCAGCGTTTTTAGAAAAGTCGTTCAAGATTTTCGCTGGTGCGATAACATCTTCGTTAGAAAATGCTACTGCAGATGGTCCAACAAATACAGATGCAAGTTCTTCAAGACCAGCTTTTTCAGCTGCACGACGCAAGATTGAGTTTTTAATGACTTTGTACTCAACTTCGCTTCCACGAAGCTCACGACGAAGAACTGTATCTTGCTCAACTGTCAAACCACGAGCGTCAACAACGACGATAGATGCAGCAGCTTTCATTTTTTCAGCTACTACGTCAACTAGTTCCGCTTTTTTAGCAATAATTGCTTCACTCATTAGTGTGTTCACCTCCGTTATTATTTTGCTTGGGGAAATTTTTCAAAAAGAAAAACGCGCCCAAACCTAGACACGAAAGTACAATACGCTTCTTTTTACATGATACGTTTTGTCCTCGGTAGGATACTTATGAGTCAAGCTCCCCTACTGTCTTAGGCAGTTTTTTCAAACCGTATATAAGTATAGCATAGTCAAAAAAAGAATGCAAGATTTTTGCAAACTTTTTTTAAATTTTTTCGTGATTTTTCTTTTAAAGTTCTACTGTCAGGACTTGACCTTGCTTAACAACCTGTTCTCCAGCAATAAAGACATCATCTACATCACTGGACTTGACAGCATAGACTAGGTGAGAGAGCATATTCTCTTGGGGTTGGAGATGAATTTTCCCTTGTGGTTGAATAACGAGAAAATCTGCCTGCTTGCCGACTTCCAAACTTCCTATCTGATTTTCCATTCCAAGAACCTTAGCACCTTCGATTGTCAGTGCCTTGAGAGCTGTTTCGATAGGAAATTGGCTAGCATCTCCACTTTTCATCTTCTGAAGAAGGGCTGCAGTCCGTCCTTCCTCAAACATATCAAGATTGTTGTTGGAAGCAACTGAATCTGTCGCAATTCCCACAGCCACTCCTGCTTTTTGCAGTTGGATGAAGGGAGCAATCCCTGATGCCAGTTTGAGATTACTGATAGGATTGTGGGCAATAGCCACGTGAGAAGTTGCTAAGCGTTCAATTTCTCGCTCGTTTAATTCGACCCCGTGAGCAAAGACAGACGGATGATCTAAGTAACCCAATTCTTCTAGAAAGGCTAAGGGGCGTTTGCCGTAGCGTTTCAGGATAATTCCTGATTCCTCCTTGGTCTCCGCCACATGGATATGGATGGGAATGTCCAGCTCTTTTGCCATGTCTAAACTTTCTTCCAGCAAATCTCTACTACAACTGTAAGGAGAATGCGGAGCTACCATAACCTTGAAATTTGGATTTTTATATCCTAAGATTTCCTCGATGATTGCTCGAGTTCTGCTTATAGTTTCAGCAGTTGTCTCTGCCTCTGAAGAAAAAAGAGTCGGTGAGAAATAACAACGCATCTTGGAAACTTTTACTTCTTGATAAATCCGTTCAATATCCACACCATTGGGATTATACATATCGTTGAAGGTTGTTGTTCCCGACTGGAGCATCTCTATCATAGCGTCTTTAACCGCTCTTGTAGTCATGTCGGGAGTAAATCCTGCTTCTGCAGGCCAGATATAATCATTGAGCCATTCATGGAGATTGCTATCATCTCGGATTCCTCTCAATCCTGTCATAGCAGAATGGGTGTGAGAATTGACCAAACCAGGCATGATCCAGGCCCCCTTATAGTCTATAATCTGCTCAGCTTGCTCTAAAATCTCTGAATTCTCTTGACCGACATAGACGATTTGAGAATCCTTAACTCCTAAGATTCCATTCAGATAAACATGGAAATCTTGATCACAAGTCACGATATTTACATGCTGATAGACTTTCATTCTAGGCTCCTTTTCTAAAAGACAAGTTATACTCAAATTCAAACCACGTCAGCTTCACCTTGCCGTAGATATATGGTTACTGACTTCGTCAGTCTTATCTACAACCTCAAAACAGTGTTTTGAGCAACCTACGGCTAGCTTCCTAGTTTGCTCTTTGATTTTCATTGAGTATTACAGTGAATAATTTTTCTAGCTATTGTAACAAAAAAGTCACCTGAAGGCAACTTTTTTCGTCCATAAAATTTCAAAAGAGAAAGGATTATTCAGAGCTAAAAGCTGCAGCTTTTTGCATTTGGTAATACTTACCCTTTCTAGTCATGAGATCCTGATGGTTCCCATACTCAACAATGTCGCCATCCACCAAGACAAGAATCAAATCCGCGTCCTGAATGGTAGACAAGCGGTGGGCGATGATAAAACTTGTGCGCCCCTTCATGAGTTTGGCAAAAGCATCCTGAACCAGTACTTCTGTCCGCGTATCGATGGATGAAGTTGCTTCGTCTAAGATAAGAATCTTTGGAATAGCCAAAAAGACTCGCGCTATAGTCAAGAGCTGGGCCTGACCGACAGAGAGAGATTCTCCAGCATTTTCTAACTTGGTATCATATCCCTGCGGCAACTGTTGGATGAAAAAGTCTGCATTGGCTGCTTTGGCAGCAGCAATTACTTGCTCTCGACTGGCTTCAGGATTGCCAAAGGCAATATTGTCATGAATGGTTCCTTGCTTGAGCCAGGTTTCTTGGAGCACCATGCCAAACTGCTGGCGTAAAGAGGCACGACTGTAATCATAAATGGATTTCCCATCCAGCAAGATATCTCCCGAGCTAATGGGATAAAAACGCATGAGAAGGTTGATAAGGGTTGATTTTCCAGCACCTGTCGGACCAACGATGGCTACCTTACTACCAGCTGGAATATCAATAGATAAATCCTTAATCAAAATCTTTTCAGGATTGTAGCCAAAAGAGACATGTTTAAAGGAAATAGCTCCCTTAACTTGGTCACTGATCAAGACTTCCTTGCCTGTTTCAGCCACCTCAGGACTCTCTAAGACAGCATAGACGCGCTCTGCACAAGCCAGAGCACTTTGCAACTCAGCTAGCACTGAAGAAATATCGTTAAAGGGCTTGGTGTATTGCTGAACATAGTTCAAAAAGGTTACTAAATGCCCAATTGTCAAGGTTGACCCCATCATGATACGATAAGCTCCCACTCCAGCTAGAAGGGCATAAATAAGCGCATTTACAAAGCGAGTCGAAGGATTGACCGTTGAAGAATAAAAGATGGCTGACTGAGAATAGCCTGCGTAGTTGTCATTAGCCTCACGCAGCCTTTGGATAAACTCTGTTTGAGCATTAAAGGACTGGATAATAGTCTGCTGACTAATCGATTCTTCAATCAACTGAGTCTGAATTCCCCTCGTCTCTGTTTGCTTTTGGAAGAGATGATAGGATCTCTTAGCGATGAAGCGTGAAATGACCATAGACAGAGGTGTTAAGAGCAGAACTAATAGCGTCATCAGGAGATGAATTTGGAGCATGGCAAGAATACTAACCAAAATCATCAAGACACCAATGAAAAATTGGTTAAAAATCATGGTCAAGCCAGCTGCCAACTGTTCGATGTCTGTGGTCACACGACTGACCATCTCTCCACTTCCTTGCTGATCAACAAAAGCAATCGGTAAACGATGGAGTTTATGGATGATTCGCTCTCGCAAGTCTCTGGTATAAGAGAAAATTAAACGATTATAAAGAAGAGGATTGGCCCACTGCACAAGGGTATTTCCTATGACTACCAAGATCATTTGGAGAAAAATCTGCCAAAAAACTGGTGAAGAGTCAGTCACTAGGACTTGGTCGATGACCTGCCCAATCAAGATGGGAAGATAAATTGATAAGCCAACCTGGGCAATAGTTCCTAGGAAGGCTAGGAAAAGGAGGAAGGGATGACTTGCTAAATCTTTGGCCAAACGTGTGAGTGTTTGATTTGCAGTTTGTCGTCTCATGCTAGTCCTCCTTTCCATGCTGGGAGGCATTGATTTCGCGATAGACTTGACTGGATTTCATCAAGTCCTCATGCTTGCCGATAGCTAGAAGCTCCCCTTTTTCCAAGAGGAGAATCTGGTCTGCCATCCGAAGTGTTGAGGTTCGTTGAGAAATCAAGATTAAGCTCGTGTCTGGCAAATTTTCTCGGATAGCTTTCAAGAGCTTGGACTCGGTAATGGTGTCGAGGGCCGAGGTTGCATCATCTAGGATGAGAAATGGAGCCTGCCGCAAGACTGCTCGTGCGATAGACAGCCTTTGTTTTTGTCCACCTGAGAAATTTCGCCCTCCTGCCTCAACTAGGGCATCCAAGAGTCCTTCCTTTTCACTGACAAAATCCTTAGCTTGCGCAATCTCCAAGGCCTGCCAGAGTTCTTGATCAGTTAGTTCTTGATGTAAACCCAAAGTTAAGTTGGAACGAATAGTTCCGTTAAAGAGTTCGACTTTTTGAGGTACATAGGCAATCCAAGACCGCCACTGCTCCAAATTAAGAGGACTACGTCCATTTCGATAAAGGTCAATGCTCCCCTTGTCTGCTGGATAAAGTCCAAGAATGACTTGCACCAAACTTGATTTACCAGAACCCGTTCCCCCAATGATACCAAGGATTTGCCCTTGCTTCATATCAAAGGAAATGTCTCTCAGAGAAGGCTGGCCCGCATCAGGATAAGTAAAGGTCAGTTCTTGAACTTGTAAAACCTGATCACTGGTAGCTTGCTTTTGTTCTAGCTCTAAGTGAATATCTTCTGGAGCCTCAGCAAAGACTTCCTCAATTCGCTTGGCTGAGATATAGGACTGGTTGAGGGAATTGATCAGCATGGCTAACTTGACCAATTCCACCAAAATCTGTAGGAGATAGTTGATGAGGGCAATGAGAGCACCTTGACTGAGCAAGCCTCCTTGAATAGAAACATATCCCTGCCAGATAATAACGAGAAGAGTTCCATTGACAATCAGATAAGTCAGAGGGGTTAATAAACTAGACCAGAAACCTGTCTTTTCTTGTAATCTAGCATAGACTTGGTTAAGAGTTTGAAAAATATGTAACTCTCGTTTTTCTTGTCCAAAAGCACGAATAACCCGCATCCCTTGCAATTGCTGGCGCGTTTCCTGAACCAGTTGATCCGTTTTCTTTCTGAGAACACTGTAGAGAGGATTGACCAATCGAGATAATCCTACAATGACGATTGTCAAAATGGCAACCATGACCAAGAACCAGAAAGTCAGCTCAGCTGAGATTCGATAAGCCATAAAAATGGCACCAAAAACGATAATGGGCGCTCGCAAAAAGAGACGCAGGAATTGATTGATACCAGTCTGAATCTGGTAAGTGTCCGAAGTCAAGCGAGTGACTAAACTAGAAGTTGTCAAACAATCTCTGCTATCCTTGGGTAAGGAAAGAATATGACGATAAAGGTCGTTTGTCAGTTCTTTGGCAAACCCAACCGCTGCCTTGGCTGAGTAAAACTGGGCTACCAAGGCCACTAAAACGCCAATCACTGCAAAGATAAGGAGCAGGCCAATTTGCATCCAAAGGTGCCCTTGATTTCTCTGAGGCAAGGATTGGTCAACAATCCCAGCAATCACCATGGGAACCAAGAGCTCAAACACAGCTTCTAACAGCTTGAATAAGGGAGCTAAAATCGATTCCTTGATATAGGGTTTGAAGTAAGATAATAGGTGTTTCATAAATCCCTTCTATTCTTATTCTGGAAATGAAGAAAGTGGGAAGCGCCCACCCTCTCTGTTTTATTTGTTTAAGTAAGGCAGTAGATAGCCATATCCTTCCTCTTCCATCTCATCCTTGGATACAAAACTCAAGGATGCCGAATTGATACAGTAACGAAGTCCACCTAACTCCCGAGGCCCATCTGTAAAAACATGACCCAAGTGAGCATTCCCCGACCGAGAACGAACCTCGATTCGCTCCATTCCATGGCTCATATCCTTGTAATAATGAATCAATTCCTTAGAAATCGGACGGCTAAAACTTGGCCAACCACAACCTGAGGCAAACTTATCCTTGGCAAAAAAGAGTGGCTCACCTGTCGTAATATCTACATAAATCCCTTCTTCAAAGGTTTGGTCATAGGCATTGGTAAATGGAGCCTCTGTAGCAGCTTCTTGGGTAACACGATAGGATTCTTCAGATAAACTGCCCTTTAACACCTCTTGACTAGGCTTTTCATAGTTAGAGGCATCAATCAATGGCTTATCAGCATCGGTCACATCGATATGACAGTAACCTGAAGGATTTTTCTTGAGATAGTCTTGGTGGTAATCTTCAGCTAAAATATAGTGACGAAGTTTCTCCACCTCTACTGCAATCTTTCGACCAAGCATGCGCTCCTGCTCCTGCACCACTGTGTAGATAGCTGGCAAGTCTGCTTCATCCTGGTAATATATACCGGTCTGATACTGACGTCCACGGTCATTCCCTTGTTGATTGACTGATAATGGATCAATAACACGGAAATAATAAAGTAAAATCTCTCTGAGTGACACTGCCTTCTCATCGTAAATCACTTGAACCGTTTCTGCATGGTCTGTTTCCTTAAGCAGCTGATAATTGGTCGTTTCGACTTGCCCATTAGCGTAGCCAACACTGGTTGCTAGCACTCCAGAAATACGTGAAAAATACTCCTCTAAGCCCCAAAAACAACCACCTGCTAGATAAATTTCTGCCATCTTTATTTCTCCTTTATCAAGTTTTTAACTAATACTCTTCGAAAATCTCTTCAAACCACGTCAGCGTCGCCTTACCGTAGGTATGGTTACTGACTTCTCAGTTCTATCAACAACCTCAAAACACTGTTTTGAGCTGACTTCGTCAGTCTTATCTACAACCTCAAAGCAGTGCTTTGAGCAACCTGCGGCTAGCTTCCTAGTTTGCTCTTTGATTTTCATTGAGTATAAACTTCTTTTCAAAAAAAGGATAGGAAGCCCTCTGGTCGAGAGTTTCCCCATCCTATCTTCTATTCTTTATTTTACTTCGACACGGACACCTTGGGTATCAACCTTCAAGTCATGCAGTTTACCTTTGAAGGGTTGCTTTTCCAATTCGGCCTTAATCGTTGGCATCTTATCATGAGAAGCCAAGACCATAACTGTCGGCCCGGCACCAGAAAGATAGGTTGCATAGGCACCATTTTCTTTGGCCACTTGCTTAATCGTCGCAAATTCTCTCACCAAGTCCTGACGATAGCGTTCGTGGAAGAGGTCTCCCTCGATTGCTTGCCCAGCGGTCACCATGTCTCCTGCCAACAAGGCTGCAACCGCCACATTGGCGATAGAACTAGCCGTAACAGCTTCCTTGTAAGACAATTTCTTAGGCAAGACGCCACGGCTGTCTCGAGTACGCAATTCATAGTTTGGAATATAGGCTAGAAAATCACACTCTGGGAAGTCTGCTACGATAGCAGAAACTTGCCCATCAACGGAGCTTGCAATAACGAGATTACCATAAATGGCTGGAGCCACATTATCAGGGTGTCCTTCAATCTTAGTCGCTAACTGCAATTTTTCATAGTCAGATAAGTTGAGATTTCCCAGTTGGTTGGCTAGTTCAATCCCAGCAACAATAACAGAACTGGAAGAACCCAAACCACGCGCTAAGGGAACATCACTAGTCATTTTCAAACGTCTTGGTTGTAAATCTGGTACAATTTGCAAAGCGATTTTGAGCAAGAGATTACGCTCATCATGTGGAATCCATTTGCCAATCTGGTGTTCAATCAACCACTCATCTCGTTCTTCACAGACCTCTATTTGAAGATACTTGGTTACAGCTACACCGACCGAGTCAAAACCTGGCCCGATATTGGCACTGGTTGCAGGTACAATAATCTTCATTTTATTCTCCTAGCACCTTGAAGGTATTCAAGAGGTCGAATTCTGAAACCTTTTTCAATTCAGCTGAGACATTTTCAAGCTGGGCTTTATTAATCTTGTGTGTAATGATCACGACACGCGCCTTATCCCCCTCTTTGCCATCTTGGAGGATTTGCTTGAAGGAAATATCTTGAGCGTTGAAGATTTCAGCCAATTTCAAGACCTGACCTTTTGAGTCTGGAGCCAAGATTGAGAAGTAGTAATTTGCTTTGACATCCTCTGGATTAGCCAAGACCAAGTCACGGCTATATTCGTTGAAGTCTTTGCCAATGGTACCATCATTCAAGCGACGAACGATACGGACAATATCCGCCACCACACTTGTTGCAGTTGGTTTTTGACCCGCACCTGGTCCGTAGTACATAGACTCACCAATACCAATAGATTCTACAAAAACAGCGTTCATTACGCCATTCACACTGGCAAGTGGGTGTGCTTTAGGTAGGAAGGTTGGAGTTACTTCTGCAGCAATACCTGAAGGAGTTTCCTCGATAGAACCAACCAATTTCACTACATAACCAAGCTCTTGAGCTACAGCTACGTCTTCTGGTGTGATATTGCGGATTCCCTTGTGGGCCACGTCGTCAAAAGCGACCTTCATGCCAAAGGCAAATTGACTCAAAATAACCATCTTGTAGGCTGCATCAATCCCATCCACGTCATTTGTCGGATCACTTTCTGCAAAACCAAGTCTTTGCGCTTCTGCAAGAGCATCATCGTAAGACCAGCCTTCTTCCACCATCTTGGTCATCATGAAGTTGGAAGTTCCGTTGACTACTCCAAGCACGCGCGTGATTTTATCAGAAGCCAAGGAATTTGCTAAAGTACGAAGAATTGGAATCCCACCAGCTACTGCTGCTTCGTAGTAAAGTGCTACCTTGTTAGCTTGAGCGATTTCTAACAATTCCGCACCATGGACAGCCAAAAGGTCCTTGTTAGCAGTAACAACGTGTTTTCCAGCCTCCAAGGCACGAGTGATAAAGGTCTTAGCAGGTTCGATACGTCCCATCAATTCCACTACGATGGTAATATCTTGGTCTGACAAAATGTCATCCACATTGGTTACAAAGTTAAAGTCATTCCCTGCTGCAAGCAAGCGATTCTTTTCATCTTCATCCTTGACCAATACCTTGGCAACTTCAATCTCTGAATGTGCTGATTGATTGATTTTTTCTCCATTTTCCTTTAGGAGGAAAGGCACACCACTTGCAACGGTACCAAATCCTAGTAAAGCAATTTTAACTGTCATGTTTGTCTCCTCGAAATTTTCTAATATAGCCATTATAACAGAATTTTGTGAAAATTCCTATTATAGTAAATCACTATTTCAGTCTAGAAAAGAAAAAACGAATCTGATGATTCGCTCTTCTTAAAATCTAGAAATAGCTTTCCAGAAATGATTATCCAATCTTTTGCAGATTAATCACCGCATCGTGATTCATCAAGACTTGACCATACTCCTGCAAGACTGAACGACTGATATCACTATCGTCCGCAAACTCGCGCATACGGGCCAACAGCCAAGCTGGATATGGACTTGGATGATTTTCTATATCTACTAAAATGGTCAAATAATAGCGCCCATTCATCTTGTAAAGTTCAGAAGTTTCCATCTCAAAAGTCACTGTCTGGGCAAAAGCAACTAAGTCAGCTAATTTTTCAAAAGAAAGGATGTAGTATATGTACGGCTCTTTCTTGCTTTCAGCTTCTTGTTCAACCTGTTCCTGCTCTTCTTCCTTGGCTTCGACTTGCTCTAGAGATTGAATGGCTTCGATATCATCTTTGGTTTTGTCTGCGATGCTTTTTTCTAAAGTTTTAATAAACTCATCCGGCGACATTTGAGCCAATTCTTCCATATCTGGTAAATCCGATAAGTCTTCAAAATCTAGATTTTGATCAATCTTAGACTTGGTCACAAAGACATCTACCTTATCAGGTTTTGGAGTCACACGGAAGCTCAACATGCCTGTATCTAGAAAGCTATCAGGCATCTCTAACTCATCCAAGATAGCATAAAAGAACTCTTCTGTTTTTTCTTGAGGAACGAGAAAGTCAGCAATCTCCATGCCACGATCCATCAAATCCTCTAAAGACATCGTGATTTTCAAAGTTGTATCACTAATTTGTTTCATTTTCATTGCTAGTAACCTCATACTTTCAGTTCTATCTATTATACTAGATTTTTACGATTTTATCAAAAGAATGGAGCGAGAATGTGATATAATACTAGAGACCATTTTACAATACAAGAAAGAAAGTACAATGAAAAATATAAAAGTTAATGCACTGGCTAGCTTACTAGTCAATGTTCTCAATATCGTTTTTCCGCTGATAACCAATCCTTATCTGACTCGGATTCTCAGCAAATCCAATTACGGTTATTTCAATACCGCCAATACCTGGGCTAGCTTTGTCATTCCTTTAGCCGCATTTGGAATCTATAACTACGGAATTCGAGCTATCAGTAAGGTCAAGGATGATAAAAATAAAATCAATTATGTTTTCTCTAAGTTATTCTATATCTCCATTATCACATCTGTTCTAACAACAAGTATCTATTTCCTATTTATTTATCTGGATAATAGTATTGAAAATTTGAAAGAACTCTACTATATACTTGGTGTCCAGGCTCTCTTCCAATTCCTTTATATCGAGTGGATGAATGAAGCTTATGAAAATTATGCATTCATCTTATACAAAACATTGGTTATTCGTATTGCCATGTTGGTCGCTATCTTCACCTTTGTAAAAACTCCAAATGATATCGTACCTTATGCAATCATCATGAGTGCAACGACAATTCTCAACTATCTACTCAGTTTTCTTTGGATCAAGAGAGAAGTTTCCTTTGTTAAGATTGGTCTTGTCGAATTAGTCAAAGCATCGAAACCGCTCTTGACTATGCTTCTCCTAGCAAACGCCAACATGCTCTATACCTTACTTGATAGAATGTTTATCACCAAAGGGCCTGATGAAAACTATATTTCTTATTATACCATTGCTTCCAGCATCGTCATGTTGATTGCCAGTGTCTTGAGTGGAGCTATCAACGTTAGTATTCCACGTCTCGGCTACTATCTCGGTAAGAAAGACTACGAATCTTATAAAAATCTTCTAAACCAAGGAGCCGCCCTCTTTTATTTCCTTATCATTCCAACCAGTATTGGGATTATGGTATTAGGGAACTACGCTGCAGTCATCTATTCTTCTGAAAAATACCTTGAAGCTGGTATTGTGACTAGTGTCTTCGCTTTTCGGACTATCATTTGGGCCATTGAGTTAATCCTTGGTAAACAAATTATCTTCATCAACGACCACGAAAATCGTTTAACAGTCTTTTACTTTATTGGTGGCGGCGCTAATATCCTACTCAACAGTCTCTTGTATTTCAATAATATTTTCGCACCAGAGTATTACATTGCTACTACTATTATTGCAGAAACTGTAGTTGTTCTACTGGAAATTTACTTTATCAAGAAACATCATCTGCTTGACTTAAAAGAAATCTTTACTACTTTAACACGCTATACTATTGTATCGCTCGGATTCATTCCGATCTATTTTGCGTTTAAATTCCTTTTCCAAATCAACTCTTATATAGTCAACCTCAATATGATACTCATGGTTCTCTCGACTGTTGCAACCTGTGGAATCTACTATCTCTTGATACTTTTTATCACAAAAGATAAAACATTCCATTATGCACTCAATCTTGCTATTGCTAAGATTAAAAGAAATTAAAAAAATCACCTACCTATCTAAAACAAGGAATATTCCAGTAGATAGGTAGGTGATTTATTTTATCGAATTATCAAATCAAAGCAACTTGCTCATAAATTAATCAATCCAGTAATTTTTATCAGTTCCTGGATTTTGATTTTCAATAGGTGGAGGAGTCATATAGTCTTCACCAAACTCGTAAACTAAAATCTCATGGAATTTTCTAGGAACCTTCACAAGAATATTCTCATATGGCATTTCAATTGTATCATATAACCACTCTTTCTTAATTCCACTTGGATAGTAAGAGTCATAGGTAGTACATGCAAGATCTGTAGCCTGCTCAACATCATATTGCAAAGCTAACTTCTCTAATTTTTCATTCCATTTCTGTGGAGAAGTCAGTCTAAAAATTGTAGATGCAAAATAACGTGGTAAATTTTTGACACCTCCATTATCTATTTTGACTCCTTTAAAATTCAGAGACGAAAGTCGAATAAATTGTTTATAAAGCCTCATCTTTTTTCTATCACGTTCATCTGTAACAACCCCATCGTATGGGAAAATATCAACACAAGTACCTAGAACAACCGACTTATCTAAAAGATTAGCATCTCTTCTTGTCCTCACATCATAAACTCTCATATATGTATAAGGGTAGCCTTTTGTTTCTCTATATGAAATTAATCTGTAGTAGGGATGTTTTTCATTTTTTAATATCTCATAGAGCTTTTCAAATTCATCTCGAGCCAAAGAAATGTCGGTATCATCATCCCAAGGAATAAAACCTTTATGGCGTACAGCTCCTAGCAAGGTTCCAAAATCAATAAAATACTTGATTTCATGCTCCTCACACAATTTATGCAAATAGTTTAAAATATCTAATTCAATTTGTTTAATTTCTTCAAGAGTCAAAATTTTCTCTGACATCTATTATTCACTCCTAATCTTTTTACATCGAGTTAATGGCTTCTTCATTTCAATGACATCATTGGGATACCTTAATAATCTTCCACAATTGAAAATCATGATGAGAGAACCTTAGCTCAACTGGTGGCAGTTGCGTGTAATCTCCGTAGTCCGAGGTCAGAATTTCATGATAGTTTTTTGGAATCATAAATTCCTTACCTTCGAATACACCCGTAATAGTTTGTTTCAACCACTCTCGCTTCCAGACTGGTTTATTCATATCTTTATAAATAAGATAGTCAACCAACTCGTAATCATCTACTTTTCTAGATTGAGCAAGATCATCAATGCCTCTAATATACTTATTCGTATTTGTGAAATAGAAGATAATGACCGATATATAGCGAATTAAAGAATTTAATAGACTTTTAGTATTGGTAATCCCTTTAAATGTATAACAGCTTAATTGACGTTTTTTTATAAGTCTCGTCATTTTATCTTTAAAAACCGAGTCATCCTCGTAACCATCTACAGGGAAAATATCTACATAAATTCCCATATTGGAATCAATTCGAACATCTTCTTCTAGTAAATAAGTTTGATTATCCTGAACTTTCATAAAGGGATAAACATAGTTGAGATTATTTTTATAAGACATCACTTCGTAACGTTCATCAGGGTTAGCGATAAGATAGTCTTGCAACTTTTCATAATCTTCTCGTAACATACAGATATCCATGTCATCATCCCAAGGAATAAAACCTTTGTGACGAACCGCACCGATAAGACTGCCATAAGCTAGGAAATATTTGACACCAATTTTCTGACAAACTTCATGAATATATTCCATGATTCCTAGTTCCATCTGTTGAATCTCTCTAATATCAGTTACTTCCTGATAACGAATACCTTCATCACGTTTACAAATAACTAATCCATAACCAATGATCAACCAAAAGATAATATTGATAAAGTTAGTTGAATACATAATCTGACTTTCAAATAATTGACCGAACAAGATGCCAAAGAAAAGAATCATAATCAACTTTTCAGAGTTCTTTTTGGAAACAATCAAATAAGTCAAAAAACGTTTCATTATATATCCTAGTATAAGGAGAAAGGATACTAAACCTAAAATTCCAGAACTAACAAATATCGTTACCAAAATGTTATGGAAATTTCCACCAATAAGAGAATTTTGAATTTCGAATTTACTGAAATATTTTGTGTAATAATCTGGAACATTCCGTACACCATAACCAAAAATTGGTTTTGCACTTCCCATTTTTATAGCATTTTTCCAAATATAAGTTCTACCACTAGGTGTTGTTTCTATTAGATGAAGTTCGCCTGTTTTTTTTATAACTGAAGAATCTGTTTCTGCATAAGATTGTCCTTTATTTAAGTCTAATACAGTCGCTTTCCCCGAAGATATGTAAATAGAAGTTACATAACTCAATCCGATGTTAGTAGCAGAAACAAGTAAAGCAGAAACAATAAAGATTAGAAATCGCTTAGCTAACTTGCCCCTGTTAATAAAGAAACTATAAAACCCAATCATTAACACTAAAGATAATAAAGCACCCCTACTTTGCATGGTTGCAAAGTAAACTAATTGAATCACATTATTCAGTTTTAGATAAACAGAGTATTTGTTTCCTTTATGAATCAAATACATAGCCAAAACAATGCTAATATATGAAAAAATTGCACTAGCATTGGGATTAACAATTCCCCACAAACGCCCATTCATAACACCATAGTAATAAGATTGCTGTCCAATTTTAAATAGGATAAGTACTTTACTTACTAATAATGTAAATGCAAATATAGCAGAAGAAAAAGAAATAATTTGAATAGTGTAAGAAATCCAATCAAATAATTTCTTTAATTGACCTGATTCTAACATGGTAAATAATAAAATATAGGTTACCATAAAGAGGATCTCGATCACATTTCCAATCAAATGTCCAGAGCGATTGAAAATAGCTGATAACAGATGACTTCCAGCCAATAGACCAAATAAGGACAGAAATTTACGATCCACTATGATTTTTTTCCACTTAAACAATAATGTATAGCAAATATAAAACAATACAATTGCTGATAATCCCTTATAAAGAGGATTGGCTATCTTATAAACTAGTGAACTCATACTTAAAATCGAAATAAAAACAAACAGATATGAAACCCATAGTTTTGATTTTTCAAAGTATTCATTCATTATTGGAAAATTCATTTTCAACTCCTTCTCATAATATTAGTTTCTTAATCCAACAATTTTTTTATATATCCATGGAGAAAAGACAAGTGACAGGACAGCTATCTTACGAAATGTGGTGAAATAAGTATCCTTCCATATTTCGTGTCGATGCTGAATAATCCAAGTTCTTAGTTCGACTTTCTCCTTTTGATACTGCTCAGATGAAGTAAATATGATTTTATCGTAGACTGTGATATATGACCAACATTCTCTATTTTTTAATTCATATTTTAAATTAGGAAATACTTGTGATACTTGGGCAATAATGTTCTTATAAACTTCTATCGTATCAAATACATACCGATTAACAGATGTTGTCGCACTTCCCTCACGATGATCATAATAATAAATTGGTTTGTCAATAAATACGCTACTGCATCTTGTCTTTAGTAGCAATTCAGTTAAAAATAAGGCATCTTCAGCTAGATGGTAGTCTGTATTAAATTTCTCATCTACCAGCAGGTCTCTCTTAAATAGTTTTGCGACTGGAAAGAATGATGTCTTAGTGGTCATCAGTAATTCTTTCATGGTTTCTTCTGTTGACCAAAGTTCTTTTCTACCAGAATACGGGGGTAAATCTGTCACTATTCCATTTTTGATATGATGTAGAGGAGCAATCACAAAACCTACATTTCCTCCCTCAACTGCACTAGCTAAAGTAGCTAGGTAATCCTTGGTGACGAAATCATCACTATCAACAAAAGTTATCCAAACACCCGTCGCTAGCTGAATTCCAATATTTCTGGCATTAGAAACACCAGCATTTTCGATATGGTAAACCTTGATATTTTCATACTGATATGCTAAATGATCACAGATTTGTCCACTGGAATCAGTAGATCCATCATTTATTAGGATTAGTTCAAAATTAGTATAAGTCTGATGAAGAATTGACTCCACACATCGCTCCAGGTAGGCTTCTACATTGTAGACTGGAACGATAACGCTTATTTTTTCTCCCATCATGCTCCATATTCTCCCTTGTATTCTGTATAAGACTTATCCATATCAGCGATGACAGCATCATGATGCGGTACTTGCTTGTCTGCTGGCGGAGGAGTCATATAATCCCCAAAAGCTGTGCTGAGATAGGCATCGTAGCCAACTGGAATAGGCATCTCTGTTCCTTCAAATGGTAAGAAAAGATTGTCTTCAAAAGATGCGATTGGGTACTTGTTTCTCATGTAGCCAGGACCTGAGCATAATTCTGTGATGCCATCGCTCTCATCCAGACTATACTTGGTCATTTCTTTCTCAGCTTTTTTCCAAATACGATAACGGAGAGATTTTGGAGTCAACCCCAGTAAAATGCGACTTCCCCATTTCATAAGTGCACCATGCTTTTCTGGAATAGTTTGGGCACAAAAGAGTGAATAAATCAAGGCCCAGCGAACCTGTTTCTTTCTCTCAGCTGGATTTTTCGGATAATAATCCAAAGGCAACACATCCAAGGCCAGACCATGTGGTAAATTCAAATCCTGCTGGTAAGGTTTGATACAGGTAGTTTCCTTGTCACGAATGGTAATAAAAAGATTGCGGTCTACAAAATCCTTGTTACTCTTTGACAAGAAATAACGCTCATCTGCATAACGAGGCCATAATTCTGCTAATTTCTCATAATCCTTACGAGGCATAAAAAAGTCTAGGTCGTCATCCCAAGGAATAAAGCCCTTGTTTCGAAGGGCACCAATAGCACCTCCTCCACAGAGATAACAAAGTAAATCATGTTCCTTGCAAAAGCCCACAAAATATTCAGCCATCTCCAGACTACGAGCCTGAATTGCTTTTAAATCAGTCATATTGTTCATTATTCTTTCTATCGTATCGTTCCATTATAACACAAATAGGGGGTGAAAATCTATTGCAGACTGTAAAAAATCAAAGCCTGACTGCTATCTAAATAGCTATCAAACTTTGATTCTTCTGTCTTATCTTATCTCAAGCCCATCTGAGACAATTTATTCTGATATTTGTTTTGATCGACAAGCAAGCCCAAGCCTCCATAAACATCATAGGCATCTACCCAGTCACCCAGTTCTGGAATCGTCAATTTTTCAATACCATTTTGAGCTCCGTCTAGGAAAGACAAGCCATTTGTTAACAGGAAGGTATAAGGAACATTCGTTGAGGTCATTGCGAATACCTTGCCAAGTGCCTCTGAGCCTGTAAAGAGCTTGGTTGGATCTTTGATTTGCTGAAGAACTGCTGTCAGTACTTGTTGCTGTCTTTTGGTACGGCCATAATCCGCCTCATCATCATCACGGAAACGAGCATAATTGAGCAAGGTCGAGCCATTCATCTGCTGTTTTCCGACTTTGATGGTTTGGGTTGGAGACTCAGTCTCAGTAGCGTGTAAATCATCTCCGACTGTAGCTTCTGTTAGTTGGCGCCCATTCAATGTTGAAAATTGAGCATCAATTGTCACCCCATCAGGGAAAAGTGTGTCAATCGCTGTAGCAAAGGCCTGAAAATCGACCAAGGCATAGTATTTAATGTCCAAGTCAAAATTATCTTTCAAGACTTGACGAACCATTTCTGCCCCTTTTTGCCCCTCTTGTTCTCCTAACTCATAGGCTACGTTTAACTTGTTATCCGTCTGTTTTCTACCGTTAATCACTTGACTGTAACCGTCTATATAAACCAAATTGTCACGCATGAAGCTGACCAGCTTAATTTTCTTATCCGAACCGCCAACATTTAATACCATAATAGAGTCCGTTCGCGTCTCAGCACTATTTTGACCAATTCGCCCATCTGTACCCATAATCAAAATATTAACACCATCTCTGGTATTCTGACCATTAAAGACTTCTACTTGAGCTGCCCGGGCATTGGTAGTTTTATCTGGATTAGCATTGGTATAACCTTTTAAGAACATAAAAATCATACCCAACGCCAGACAAGCTAAGATAGCCAGTAAACCTGCGAAAATACGGCCCCACCGTAGCTTCCGGCTTTTAGTTTTTTTCTTTGGAAGAGAATTGATTTTCTGGTATCTCTCAGAACGACTACGGCTATTATAAGAAGGAATCGAAGTGTTAGCACTTGGCTTTCTATAATCCTCTGCCAATTTCTGACTTTCTGAAAAAGTCTCGCTACTCTCCCCATTTAATTTACCTTGCAGGTAAGCAAACTCTTCTTTTTCTCGCTCATTGAGATAGTGAATATTCTTAAGAAGATAGTCATAGCGTAACTGCTCGTGGTGGCTTAAGGGATTTTCTTTACTCATCTTCTCTCCTTTCCATGGTCTGATATTGGATAAATAGGATAGGCACCCAGAATTTTATACTGGATTCCAATCGCTTCTAATTCTTTTTGGGCAAAGTGAACCAAGTCCTTATCAGCATAGTCCACATCAATAATGAAAAAGTATTCGCCCAGTGCTGTCTTGAGTGGACGACTTTCAATTTTTGTCAGGTCAATTCCTCTCCAAGCAAAGGTCGAAAGAGCCTTATAAAGTGCACCTGGAAGGTTGTCAGGTAAGGTCAAGGCCAAACTCATTTTTTCAGTTTGTGCTTTTAAGGGAATACGAGGCTTTTCAGCTCCTAGAACCCAAAAACGTGTGAAATTGGCTTCCATTTCCTGAATATCCTCGGCAATCAGTTCCAAGCCATATTCTTCAGCAGAACTTCTAGGTGCAATTGCTGCAAAGGGCTGGTCTGGATGTTCGGAAATAAAGCGGGCCGCATAAGCTGTACTAGCTGTCACCTCAATTTGAGCATCTGGATACTGTTCATCGATGAATTTCTTTCCTTGAGCCAAGGCCTGTGGATGTGAAAAAATCTTTTCAATCTTAGTATGGCCTGGAACCACCATCAACTGCTGATGAATAGGCTGAACGATTTCTGCTACTGCTTGAATGCGAGCCTGATGAAAAAGGTAGTCCAAGGTTTCATGAACACTACCCTCAATAGAATTTTCAACTGGCACCACAGAATAGTCCACCAAGCCTTGCTCATAGGCCTTGATGACATCTGTAATATTGGCAAAGGCCTGCAATTCCTCCTGAGGAAAAGCTGTCTGCACAACGTGGTGTGAAAATGATCCCTTGGGACCTAGATAAGCAATTTTCATCTCAGTTCCTCTATAATTTCCTCTGGGCTTAACTCGGTCACATCCAAAACCCGACTGGCTACTTCCTCATACCAAGCCTGTCTTTCTTGGAAAATAGCTGCTAGTTCTTCATTGCTATTCTTTAGAAAAAGCGGGCGCTGATTTTCCTTATCAGCTGCGATACGTTGGTAGAGGGTTTCAAAATCAGCTTTCAGATAGATATTATCAGAATTGGTCTTGAGTAAGTCACGATTTCGTTGAGAAACGACCACTCCTCCACCAGTTGACACGACTTGGTCTCTTTGTAGTAAATCAGCTAGGACTTCTGATTCTATCTGACGAAAGGCCGCTTCTCCCTTTTCCGAGAAAAATTCCGCAATAGACATGCCTAAGCGCTTCTCAATCAGGGCATCCATATCAAGGTAATTAGGGTCCAAGCCTCTTGCAATAGTCGATTTGCCAGCCCCCATAAATCCGAGTAATACCTTAGCCATGAATCAAGCTCTCCAAATCATCAAAGAAGCTAGGATAGCTGGTATTGATAGCTTCAGCACGATCAAGTTCCACTTCTCCATCTGCAACCAAGAGGGCTGCGATAGCTGTCATCATGCCGATACGGTGGTCACCAAACGTATTGACTCTAGCACCGTGAAGGGCTGATTTTCCTTTGATAATCATTCCATCTACCGTCGGAGTAATATCTGCTCCCATACTATTTAAAGCGTCTGCCACAACCTGAATGCGGTCTGTTTCCTTAACCTTGAGCTCCTCAGCATCCTTGATAACTGTTACACCTTGGGCCTGGGTCGCCAGAAGAGCGATAATTGGCAATTCATCAATTAAACGTGGAATCAAAGCGCCACCAATCTCTGTTCCTTTTAAGTTAGAAGACTCAACAGTTAAGGTAGCAGATTTAGCGACTGGATTGATTTCAGTTATTTCCAATTTTCCACCCATGGCGCGAATGACATCAATGATACCTGTACGCGTTTCGTTAATACCAACATTCTTCAGCACTAGACGAGAATTCGGAACAATCAAACCTGCGACTAGCCAAAAGGCTGCACTGGAAATATCTCCTGGAACAACCACCTTTTGTCCTGTCAATTTTTGTGGTCCTTGGACTGTGATTTTCTTACCGTCCACACTTAAATGACCACCAAATTGTTGCAGCATATCTTCAGTATGATTACGGGTACACTCTTTTTCGATAATAACAGACTCCCCCTGAGCCTGCAAGGCTGCAAACATCAAGGATGACTTCACTTGAGCAGAGGCAATCGGTAACTCATAATGAATAGGTCTTAGGTTTTTAGTCCCCTTTAAATGAAGAGGAGGCAGGTCTCGCTCAGTTTGTCCCGAAATGCTGACGCCCATTTTTTTCAGTGGAATCGTCACACGGTCCATAGGACGTTTGGAAAGACTGTCATCGCCAAACATCTCTACTTCAAAATCTGCACCAGCAAGGACACCTGAAATCAGGCGAATAGAGGTGCCAGAATTTCCCATATCAAGGGCATTTTGCGGAGCTTTTAGCCCGTCCATACCGACACCTTGAATGGTAATAACCCCATCTTTATCCTCAATCTCAACACCAAGGTCACGAAAAACTTGAATAGTTGAGAGCACGTCCTCGCCACGCAAAATATCATAAACCTTTGTCTCACCCTCAGCCAAACTTCCAAAGATAATGGAACGGTGACTGATAGACTTGTCACCTGGAACGCGGATACTGCCATGTAAGTGGCGAATGTTTGTTTTTAGTTTCATACTGGACCTCATACTTGCAATACTTTTACCTATTTTATCATAAAAAGCCAGAAATTCCTTAAAAATTCCTGACTTTAGGATTGTTATTTTCTTATTTTAGCAATTCTGAAACTGGTTCGAAAACAATTTTTTCAATGTCAGAAAGGTAAATTGCCAATTGTTGTTGCTTGGTAAAGAATTCTGATAAGAGGCTATTCCCCTGAATCTGCTTGCCAAAGCCTTCCATTTTCGATTGGAAGGAAGCATCTGGCATTTGCCCTGTCTGTGCTAGTTTTTGAATTTCCTCTTGAAAGGCAACATATTCTGTAAAGATTTTGCTTGCCTCAGCATCTGCTGCAATCGCATCTTTAGCTGCTTTAACAGCCTTATATTCTGGTAATTCGCGTAGACCGCGACTGAGTTCGTTTGCACTATCGTAAATATTTGACATGATTTTCTCCTTATTTGATAACGACTGTGTAGTCAGTGTTTTCTGTTATTAAATGCTCAGCTCTTTCCAAGTCTTGAGCATTTTTAAATGAAATTTGTAGAATCCCGTGAATATCTTCACGGTTTTCCTCGTTGATATGAATATTGACCAAGGAAGTTCCACGTAGCAATTCCAAAATCCTCAAGATAACATCTTCTTCATCGGGAACATCGACATAGAGATCATAAGAGCTATCCACTCCACCACGCTTATGGATTTCCATGGCCTGACGTTGCTCACGCGCTTGATTGAAAAAGTTCCAGATTTGCTCTTCATCTCCCTTGCTGATGGCTTGCCCAATCGCTTCCAACCGTTCCTTGAAATCCTCAATGCGGTCTAGAATAGTCTCACGATTGGACAAGAGAATGGAGGTCCACATACCTGGTTCGCTTTCCGCAATTCGGGTCATATCTCGAAAACCACCTGCCACAAAGCGCCTTGCCATCTCATGCTCTTGAGCATAGACCGCAGTCTGCTCCATGAGACTAGAAGCCAAAATATGAGGAAAATGGCTAATCTGAGAAGTCACACGATCATGCTCCTTGGCATCAATCTCGATAAAACGAGCATGAAGACCTGAAAGCAGGTCCCTCATTTCCTCAAGTGTGTCCTGACTTGTCAGGCTCGAAGGTGTAAAGATATAATAGGCGTTTTCAAAAAGATTGACATCCGCAGAAGCAGCCCCTGTCTTGTGACTACCAGCCATGGGATGAGCCCCGACAAAGCGAACAGGTTTGCCAGCCAAATATTGCTCCGCCGCATCCACAATGGCTGACTTGGTCGAACCAGCATCTGAAATAATAACGCCTTCTTTCAAGTCCAAGTTGGCCAACTCCTTAATAAAGGAAATGGTTTGCTTTATTGGCAAGCTGAGAATGATGATATCTGCCAAAGGAGCAAAACTGGCAAAATCATCTGTTGCACGGTCAATCATGCCTTCTTTCAAGGCGATATCCCTCGAAGCTTGACTGCGATTATAACCTAAAATTTTATAATCTGGATGATCGCGTTTGATACCGAGTGCCATAGAGGCACCAATCAGACCAAGGCCTGCGATATAGATTGTTTTTGCCATAGGAACTCCTTAATAGTTCTTTGTATAGTCTCGATGTTTGGCTACTGCTTCTTTTAGTTCCTCAAGATTATCTGATGAGAATTTTTCGAGGATTTCTTGTGCCAGAACCGTTGCCACAACGGCTTCCATGACCACACCTGCAGCTGGAAGAGCAGTCGGATCACTTCTCTCCACAGTTGCCTTGTAGGGTTCATGGGTTTCGATATCCACACTCATAAGTGGTTTGTAGAGAGTAGGAATTGGTTTCATGACACCACGAACAACAATGGGTTGCCCATTGGTCATACCACCTTCAAAGCCACCCAGATTGTTGGTACGGCGAGTATAACCATCTTCTTTAGACCAGAGAATTTCGTCCATAACTTGGCTGCCTTTACGATAACCAGCTTCAAAGCCAAGACCAAATTCCACCCCTTTAAAGGCATTGATAGAGACAACAGCTTGGGCCAATCTTGCATCTAATTTTCTGTCCCATTGGACATAGGAACCAAGACCAACTGGAACACCTCCAACGACTGTCTCCACAACCCCACCTATGGTATCACCGTCACGTTTGATTTGGTCAATATAATCCTTGATTTCCTGTTCTCTTTCTTGGTTGACAATAGAAACTTCGGACTGGGCAGCTCGTTCCTTAATCTCAGCGACTGTTAGATTTTCAGGAACATCGATTTCCTTGCCACCAAAGACCACGACATGGTTGGCAATCTCCATATCCAGCTCAGCCAAGAGGCGTTTAGCTACTGCCCCAACTGCCACCCGCATGGTGGTTTCACGAGCTGATGAACGTTCTAAAGAATTTCGCAAATCATCAAAGCGGTACTTGATACCCCCAACTAAGTCGGCATGACCTGGGCGAGGATGGGTGATTTTTCGTTTACTTTTAAGGCGATCTTCAATGTCTTCCGCAGACATAATATCCAGCCATTTTTGGTGGTCCTTATTGACGACATCCATGGTAATAGGAGCCCCTGTCGTCTTCCCATGGCGAACACCCGAAGTAAAGACAACTTGGTCGCTCTCAATCTTCATACGACCACCACGACCATAGCCACCCTGACGGCGTTTAAGGTCCCCATTGATATCCTTAGCTATCAAAGGAAGTCCAGCTGGAATTCCTTCAATGATAGCTGTCAGACGGGGCCCGTGTGATTCTCCTGCAGTTAAATATCTCATACACTCTCCTTATTTTACCAAATAGTCTTTCATCTCTTCCAAAGAAACTGGGTGAATGGTCGCTGAACCAAGCTCTGGCACCAAGACCAATTTCAAGGTATTGCCACGCGCTTTTTTGTCATGACTCAAAGCTTGATAAAGCTTATCAACATCCCAGTTTTCATAGTCGATAGGTAGTCCAAATTTCTGACACATATCTGTAATGGACTGGGTAATGCCAGCTGGCATAAGGCCTTTTTCCTCAGCAACCTTGGAAATCTGCACCATTCCCATTGCCACAGCTTCTCCATGCATGATCTTTCCATAACCGGCAGTCGCTTCAATGGCATGGCCAATAGTGTGGCCAAAATTGAGGTAAAGACGAACACCATTGTCTAACTCATCCTCAACCACCATCTTTCGCTTAACCTGACAAGAATGTTCAATCAAGGTCTCTGCATGTTCCAGAATGCTCTCAACAGAACCATCCAGCTCTGTCAAGAGAGCCCAAAGTTCTGGATCCTCAATCAGGCCATACTTGATGACCTCCCCCATCCCTTCAATCAACTCTCTTTTTCCAAGCGTTTCAAGGACAAGTGGATCAATCAGAACCCCATCTGGTTGGGCAAAGGTACCCACCATATTCTTAGCAAATGGAGTGTTGACACCTGTCTTTCCGCCGATAGAAGAATCCACCTGAGCTGTCAAGCTGGTCGGAATCTGAACAAAGTGAATGCCCCGCATATAGGTAGAGGCCACAAAACCAGCCAAATCCCCAACGACACCACCACCAAGAGCCACGATTCCATCGCTACGAGTCAGGTCCTGCTTAACTAGAAATTCATAGACTTTCTGAACAGTGGTTAAATTCTTTCTTTCTTCCCCTTCTAAAAAGTCAAAAACAGCTACCTGAAAACCAGCATCTTCTAGGCTGAGCTTGACCTTCTCTGCATAAAGAGAAGCTACATGGTTGTCTGTTACAATGACCACTTTTTGAGGTTGCCAGAGTTCTCGCAACCATTGACCAGCCTGAGCCAGACAGCCTTTTTCAATCTGAATATCATAAGGATGATGAGGAATATCGATTCTGATTTTCATAGGAGAATCTCCCTTTCTTTATTGGTATTTTTCTGTTAAGGACTGCCAAATCTCTTCTGTTGGCATTTCCTTGCCTGTCCACAGTTGAAAAGCTTCTGCAGCTTGATAGAGCAACATTCCCAGACCATTGACGGCTGAATTACCCTGACTTCTGGCCCATTTCAAAAATGGTGTTTCAAAGGGTTGGTAAATGATATCTGCTACTAAAAGAGTTTCTGGTAGGACAATGTATTCAGGAACTGGAGATGATTGACCATCCATGCCCACACTGGTGGCATTGACCAGTAAATCCGACTCGGCAATCCTTGCTTGCAGTTCAGGAACATCTTCTAAAGCATACAGGTCCACCTTAAAGCCTGTCTGCTCCTGTAACTTGTCTAGATAAGGTCTTGTTTTTTCCATAGAAACTGAACGAACAAAGACAGAAATCTGACTGATACCATCCAAAAT
The DNA here is from genome assembly GCF_041432315.1 of Streptococcus sp. 27098_8_76. GTDB lineage: Bacteria > Bacillota > Bacilli > Lactobacillales > Streptococcaceae > Streptococcus. The sequence continues at coordinate 103,998 of NZ_JAPVZI010000004.1, forward strand.
AGCTTGTGCCAGAATGGACTTAGCCGCACCACCTGCACCCAGCAGGGTCATCCTTTTACCTGAAATTGTAAAAGAAGGCAAGCTCTTAAAAAATCCCTTGCCATCTGTATTATATCCAATTAAATTGCCATTCTCATTGACAACCGTATTAACCGCACCAATCAAGCGTGCTTCATCGCTCAGCCCATCCAAATAAGGAATCACTTGCTCCTTATAGGGCATGGACAGGTTGATGCCAAACATCTGGTAGCGACGAATATTAGCCACTGTTTCTACCAAGTCACTCGCTTCAATCTCCCAAGCCACGTAAGCACCATTGGTAGCTGTCGCCTCAAAGGCACTATTGTGAATAAAAGGGGAAATAGAATGTTTAATAGGATTGGCAACAACTGCAGCTAAACGTGTATAGCCATCAAGCTTCATCCAAAATCTCCCTGATTTTTTTCATGTTGGCTAGAGAAATCTGACCAGGGGCACTAGCCTCATCCAGACTGGCAAAAGACCAGCTAGAACCAGTCACATCCGCAGTAATACGAGAGACCTTGCCCACCTTACCCATAGAAATAGTTACATATTCCTGCTCAGGATTGAGGGTTTTAAAGCCTCGTGTATAGTTCATCAGGTCTAGCACATCCTGCTCCGTGTGAGCCATAACCGCAACCTTAACAAGTTTTGGATTTAGGCTCGTCAACTCTGACAAGATCTCCATCATGTTTTCAGGTGTTTCTTGGAAATTATGGTAACTCAAAACAAGATTTGGGAAGTCCAGCATTTCCTCAAAAACATCCTTATAGCTATAGTACTCAAAATCAATATAGTCTGGTTGATAGAGTTGCGCAACTTCCTTGATTAGATGGATATACTCTTCTGGAGAAAGGTCGATTTCTCCCCCCTCAGCGCAAGTTCGCAGCGTGAAAACCAGCTCACGGCCTGCGAATTTTTCAAAAATAGCTGGAGCCACCTGCAAAATCGCTTCTTTAGGCAGATAGTCGGCACGCCATTCAATGATGTCGGCATCCAGGTACCTTGTGGCATCCAGAGCCTGAGCCTCCTCTAAACTTCTTGGCATTACTGAAACGATTAATTTCATTTACTAACCTTCATACTAATCACCTTGAGGTAATTACTACTTTCATCTTTTTTATTATAGGCAAAATCTGCTGGAAGACCGTATTTATTTAAAATCTGGTAACTTCTTCCTGCAAAGCCTTTATCAATTTGTTCTGTAAATTTTTGGCGGGAAACATTGGCGGCATTGGTACTGGCAATGATAATCCCTCCAGGATTTAAAATCTCAAGACTCTGGGAAATCAACTTGTGATAATCCTTGGCCACAGAGAAAGTTTGTTTTTTGTTCCGAGCAAAGCTAGGCGGATCTAGGACAATCACATCGTAGGTCAAGCCTTTTCGCTTGGCATACTTGAAATATTCAAAGACATCCATGACCACAAAACGGTGGTCGTCTGTACTGATTCCATTTGCCTGAAAATGCGCTTGAGACAATTCTCGTGAACGTTTGGCTAGGTCAACCGAAGTAGTCTGGCTTGCTCCTCCCATGGCCGCAGATACTGAAAAGGCTGCTGTGTAGGAAAACATATTGAGCAAGGATTTGCCCATAGCCAATCCGTCAACCAGACTCCCTCGAACCTCGTGCTGGTCTAGGAAAATCCCTGTCATCAAGCCATCATTCATAAAAACTTGATACAAGACACCATTTTCCAGAACAGTGAAAAAGTCAGGTGCTTCTTGACCATAAACATGGGCAGATTCATAGTCCAATCCTTTAAAGCGAATCTTCTCATAGGCTCCTAACACCTCAGGAAAAATCTGTCTAAAAGCTTCTGAGATGGTCTGACAAATCTGATAAACATAAGAGTTATACCAAGAAAAGACAGCATAGTCGCCATAAAGGTCCACTGTCAGACCCCCAAAGCCATCCCCCTCTTGGTTGAAGAGACGAAAGGCAGTTGTCAAATCATCTTGATAATAGGCACTTCTCTTTTCTTTAGCTTGTCTAAACAGCGTTTCAAAGAAAGCTTGATTGAAGGCCACCTTGTCCTTACTAACAAACCAGCCCAAGCCCTTGTTTTGCTGCGAAAGGTAGGCAGTCCCAAGAAAGGTTCCTTCTTGACTCTGCACTTCTACTTCCTGATCCTTAAGATTGACATTCTCAAGATCACTGGCTTCTAGTAAAACCAGACCTTTGGCGAGCTTCTTTTCAACCCTTTTGCTAACTCTTATTCTATTCATAACTACCATTATATCAAACTTTTAGCCAATTCTCAAAAAAGAAACTACCCTTGCTTTTTTACTCTTCTTTTAAAAAATGGTATACTAATACTAATAAAAAATTAGGAAGTAAATGTGTGAAAAGCAATTTTAACAAAATCCAAAAAGCCATCGGTACCAGACTGGGTTTTGTCCTAACCCTTTTAATCCTCTATTGGCTCAAAACCTTATTAGCCTATGCCGTTGACTTTAATTTAGATATTCAAGTAGGTAAGTTGCAGGGAAATTACCTTGCCTTTATCGCCTTTTTCAACCCCCTTCCTCTAGGACTACTCCTGCTGGCTCTAGCCCTCTATGCTCGCTCAACCAAGATCTTTTATGGTCTGAGTATAGCTATTTATAGCCTTTTATTCATTTGGCTCTATTCCAATGTCTTTTACTATCGAGAATTTAGTGACTTTATCACGGCCAATACCATGAAGGTGGTCAGCAAGGTGTCTGTCGGCACTGCAGAACTAGAGTTACTGCGTCCTTGGGATTTCATCTATTTTATGGATTTCCCATTGCTAGCTTTCCTTTTCTATAAAAAATTCATCCAGCTGGATAGGAGACCTTTCAAATTCCGCTCCAGTGTTGCTATCACTGCTTTCTCAGCCCTGCTCTTTTCAGCTAATCTTTTCTTGGCTGAAATTGAGCGTCCCGATCTCCTATCACGAGGATTTTCTAATTATTATGTTGTTCGTGCCCTTAGTTTGCCAGCCTTTTTAGGCTATAGTGCCAACCAATCCTATAGCGCCAACAAAGAACGTGCTAAGGCCTCTGAGACCGACCTTCAACCTATTACAGATTATATTCAAGAACATTCGGCTAAGCCTAATCCAGACTATTTTGGCTTGGCCAAAGGAAAAAATGTGATTTATCTCCACTTGGAGAGTTTCCAACAGTTCCTGCTTGACTATAAACTCAACATAGATGGAACTGAGCATGAAGTCACTCCCTTCCTAAATTCACTCTACCATTCGCAATCAACCCTAGCCTTTTCGAATATCTTTAACCAAGTCAAGGCTGGTAAGACCTCAGATGCGGAAACCATGCTGGAGACTGGTTTGTTTGGACTTGACCAAGGTTCCTTCATGGTCAACTATGGAGGTACCAATACCCAGCAGGCTGCGCCTTTTATCCTATCAAAAAATGGCTACCAATCAAGTGCAGTCTTTCATGGTAATATTGGGACCTTCTGGAACCGGAATACGACCTACAAACAATGGGGCTACCAATACTTCTTTGACGCATCCTATTTTACTAAGCAAGACAGTAGCAATTCTTTCCAATATGGTTTAAATGATAAAATCATGATGAAAGATTCTATTCAGTATCTGGAGCATTTACAGCAACCTTTTTATGCTAAGTATATCACGGTGTCCAATCACTATCCTTATGCTAGCAATCTGACTGGCGATGAGCTTGGTTTCCCCTTGGCCAAAACCAAAGATGAAACTATCAATGGCTATTTCCAAACAGCCAACTATCTGGACAGTGCTATCAAGGCCTTCTTTGACTATCTCAAAGAAAGTGGCCTCTATGAAAAATCCATCATCGTCATCTACGGAGACCATTATGGAATTTCTAACTCCCGCAATCCTGACCTGGCGCCATTGATTGGCAAGACTTCTGAGAACTGGTCGAATTACGACAATGCCATGTTGCAACGAGTGCCTTTTATGGTAGTCATGCCTGGCTATGAAAAGGGGCAAATCATCAATACCTACGGTGGACAAATCGATATCTTACCGACTCTCGAACACCTCCTTGGTATTGAGTCCAATTCCTTCCTTCAAGTCGGACAAGACCTTCTGTCTCCAGACCATCAAGAAATCGTTGCCTTTCGAACTGCCAATTCCTTCGTCACACCTAAATACACCAGCTATGACGGCCGAACCTACTATACTGAGAGTGGTCTTGAAATCAGCAATCTTGATGAACAAGCTCAGACTGAACTAGAAATTGTTCGTCAGGCAGCCAGTCAACAACTGAAAATCAGTGACCAAATTCAAACTGGCGATTTGATCCGTTTCTACCAAAAAGATCATCTTGGAACAGTTGATACTGAAAGTATTTCTTACCTCAATTCTTTACCAATTCTGCAAAAGATTGAGCAGGAAAAAGGTAGTCAATCAACCAGTCTCTTTAGCCAACGACAAGGTAAGACCAGTACTGACCTCTTCAAAGCTCCAAGTTACCAAGAACTCCACCCAGAGTCTGTAGAAACCGAATCAAAATCACAATAAAAGATGCTCTTCCGTCTTGGAGGAGCATTTCTTTTTATAAAATAAAATTCAACGAAAATCAAAGAGGAAACTGGCCTCAGGTTAACTGCGAGATTGTAGGTAGAGAGGTTGTATCAGCAATATCTATCTGTCAAATTTAGTGACGAAGATAGTAAAAGAAATATTAGGATATAAATCAGCTTCAGCAGGTATCTGGAAAATTTGATTTTATAGAAAAGCCTTTTGTTACAAACTCAATATACTATCAATAAATAATATTATAGAAGCAACAATAATTATAATTTCACCTATCTGCATAATTCTATTTCGAAATCTAAATATATGTTCTGTCAAAAATACTTGGATCACACACATTATAGGAATTAACGTTTTCGAAATTGAAAAATATCCCAATAAATAAACTATAAACAACAATAATAGAACTATATTATATTTCTTATTCATGACATTCCCCTCTTTATTTTTTGATTACCAATCTTAATCAATTACAACTACATTATAACAAACTAGGAAAGTCTTGTTAACAAATATTGCCATTCTTTTAAATTTTTTGTGATTCGAATGTGATAAACTACTTCGATATTGATTTTAGATGACTTTTCGTTTATACTTAGGGGTGAACACAAAGTGATACTTTGTGTGCGATAAACTATGAGCTTTTTGTGCCATATTTTTCTCCTTTCGCTTTACAATTGGCTTGAACACCTTTATTGTATCGCGTTTGGAGTTTTTTTGGTATAACCTTCGACGCACACCCACATAGCGGGTGGTTTTTTTGTCTCGCACCTAACGGAGCGAGACGGACTGAAAATCACATAATTAAAAAAGTTGGAGCTCAGCACTCCAACAATTACTATTAAAATGTTTGGCGTTTAGCTTTACGCTCTGCACGACCACGAGCACGACTTTCTGCACGCTTGGTTTTACGGCGTTTTTCATCAACCGCCCACTGGATTTTTTTCTTATAGCCTGGTTTGACTTTTTTCTTTTTCTTTTTAACCAAACCAATCATTTCGATATCAAGCTTATCTTGTTTTTTCTCACGGTTGGCACGACGATCACGGTCATAGGTATCTTGAAATTCTCCATCTTTAACCATTTTTGGAGTGAACTTGATTCCTAATTTCTCCAACTCACGGATATCCGAGTCATCGCTTGGCTGATAAAGGGTAATAGCTGTACCTGGTAGGCCATTGCGTCCGGTACGACCAACACGGTGCACGAAGAAGGATAAGTCTTGCGGAATGGCATCATTGATAACATGGCTGACACCTTCAATGTCAATCCCACGCGCCGCCAAGTCTGTTGCGACAATGTACTCAAAATCCAGATTTTTCACCTGATTCATGATTCGCTTACGTTCACGAGGGGCAATATCTCCATGAATCTTCGCTACCTTCAATCCTTGAGCAGTCAGATATGAATGCAATTCATCAGCACGTGTCTTAGTGTTGACAAAAATCATTGCCAAATAAGGCTGCATCAACTGAGTCAACTGATAAATTTGAGCATTCTTATCACGTCCCTTAGTAGAAATCAACCAATTATCAATGGTATCAGAAATGACCGTTTTGGTCTTGATTTTCTCCATAACAGGATTTGACAAGTATTTTTTCAAGAATGGTTGCAGTTTTTGTGGAATAGTTGCTGAGAAGACCATGAATTGCAAGTCTTTTGGAAGGCTGCCAGCAATCTTATCAACAGTTTCCAAGAATCCCATATCCAAGGTCATGTCTGCCTCATCAACCACAAAGGTCTTGGCCTTGTGAATAGCTAAATCACCAGATTTAACCAAGTCATAGATACGGCCTGGCGTTCCGATAACAATATGAGGTTGGTTGCTTGCCAATTTTTCAATTTGGCGAGCCTTATCTGTCCCCCCCACATAATTAACCACACGAACTTCCACTTCTGAGTGGGCTGCAATCTGACGAGCTGCTTGGTAAATCTGCGTAGCCAACTCACGACTCGGTGCCGTAATCACTGCCTGTACACTATCACTAGATTCATCTAATTGCTGGAAAATTGGTAACAAGAAAGTATGAGTCTTACCTGAACCTGTTTTTGATTCACCGACTAGGTCACGACCTGCCAAAACAATGGGAATCAACTTATCTTGTACCTCTGTTGGAGTTGTAAATTTCAACTCCTGCAAGGCTTCTCTAATATAGTTTTTAAATTGAAATTTCGTAAATGACATAATATCCTCGATTCTATCTATCTTACCAATTATACCATATTTTATTCCATTTCAGTAGCCTCACTCATTTATACTCAATGAAAATCAAAGAGCAAACTAGGAAGCTAGCCGCAGGTTGCTCAAAACACTGTTTTGAGGTTGCAGATAGAACTGACGAAGTCAGTAACATCTATACGGCAAGGTGAAGCTGACGTGGTTTGAATTTGATTTTCGAAGAGTATTAGGCTATTTCCAGTAGCTTCTCTAGTAAAAAAGGCTGGAATTTGTGAATTCCAACCTCTTTTCAGTCATTATTTCCAGTTTAAAATAGCATTCAAGCCATAGTGATCACTAACTTGCGGACTATTGTTGCCATCAAATACGACATGTAAATTTTCCACCGCTAACTCTTTGGTAGTAAAGACATAATCGATTCGAAGGGGTTCAGTGTTCCCTTTCCAGCCATCAATTTCTGGTGGAACGGTATAGCTACCGCTTTTCTCTTGAGCAACTTCAAAGGCATCTTCTAATCCTAATGGACTAGCTAAAATAGCTTGGTATCCTTCCTGACCAGCTGGGTTGTTGAAATCTCCAGCCAGCAAAAGTGGCTTGTTCAATTCTTTCAAGACAGCCTCAAATCGCGCCCATTCTTCTTGGAAACCTTTATCCCACCAAGAAAAGTGGACACTGGCAACTGCAAGCTCCTTACCATCAACTACAGTTTCAGCCAGGGCGACACGGCGAGTATGATAGTCTGTTGGATCATCCACATCTGAAACTAAAATTTCTCTGGCTTCAATAGGTGTTTTAGACAAGATAGCCACACCTTCATGGTAGCGGTCATAGCCGATATGGTTATAAGCCCAGGTCCAGTAGTAATTTTTCCCTTGCTCAGACAACTTTTCAACCAAAAGTCTAACATAGTGATCTTGGTGAATCGGCTCAGCTGCTGGCAAAGCTTGATAGAGATCATTAACCTCCACCTCTGGAGAGGTGATCTCCTGATTGATTTCTTGGAAACAAATCAAATCATAGTCCTTTTCAAGAATATCCTCAAGCAAAATCTGGAATTTTTCCTCTGCTTCTTTCTCCATCCAACTGTGAGTATTGAGTGTTAAAAATTTCATTCTTTTCTCCCAAAATAAGAGGTTGGAATACAGCTTCCAACCTCAAGTATATTACAATTCTACTTTAGCAACTGCTGTTTTAGCTGCAAGAGAACCTGTTTTTTCTAATTTAACTGATTTAATTGCATCACCATTTGTGAAGACAACTACTGTTGAAGTTTCACGTCCTGCTGCACGGATAGCATCCAAGTCAGCAGTAACAAGTAAGTCACCTGCTGCAACTTTTTGTCCTTCAGCAACATGAACTGTAAATGGTTTACCTTCAAGACTTACTGTGTCCAAACCAATGTGAACCAATACTTCAAGACCTGCTTCAGTCACAATGCCAAGAGCATGTTTTGTTGGGAAGATGCTTGATACAGTACCTGAAACTGGAGATACAATGTTTCCATTTGCAGGTTCTACTGCAAATCCATCACCCATCATTTTTTGAGCAAATACTGGATCTTTTACTTGTTCCAAAGCAACAACTTGACCGTCTGCTACTGAGTAAACTTCCTCAGTAAGACCTTTGAAGTGAACAGTGTTTTGTTGTGCTTCCGTCATTTGGCTTGGAAGAGTTTCAGGAATGATTTCACCTGAATCAAGGATATCTTGGATATCAGATTTCAATACGTCTGCTTTTGGACCGTAGATAGCTTGAACTCCTTGTCCTTTCATGACAAGACCCATAGCTCCTTCTGCTTTCCATTGTTCTGCATCACCGACTTTGTCAGCATCTTTTACAGTTACACGAAGACGAGTCATACATGCATCAACATCAACGATGTTTGCACGTCCACCAAGAAGGTTAATAATGTTTACAGCTTGAGAGCCTGCTGCAACTTTCACTTCGCTACTAGCTTCTTCTGAACCTTCAGCAGTTTCGTAATTTCCGTTACGTCCTGGAGTTGCGTAGTTGAATTTTTGAATCATGAAGTTTGCGATAAAGTACATGATTACGGCAAAGAGAACAGTTACCCAGATAAAGTTAACGATATCCATACCAATACCAGCATTAATTGCTAGTGGTGTACGAGTCAAGAATTCAATTGAACCGAATGAGTGGACACGTAGGTTTACTACGTCAGCCATAGCGAAGGCAGCACCTTGAACAAGTGAGTAAACAAGATACATAGGTGTTGCTACAAACATGAACATGTATTCGATTGGTTCAGTAACCCCTGTCAAGAATGTTGCAAGAGCTGTCGCAATCATCATACCTTTATATTGATGTTTCTTATCAGCATCGACATTACGGTAGATAGCAACGATCATACCCATCAAGATACCGAATGAACCGATCATTTGTCCAACTTTGAAACGAGCTGGGTGAACAGTATCTAACAATTGTTGGTAGTGACTTGCATCTGTACCTTTAAGGTTAACAAGGTCTGTTACCCATGCAAGCCATAGTGGGTCTTGACCAAATACTTGAGTACCTTTAGCTGCACCAGTTAAAATGTCATAAGTACCACCAAGAGCTGTGTAGTTCATTGGGATAGTCAACATATGGTGAAGACCAAATGGCAAGAGCAAACGTTCCAATGTACCATACAAGAATGGTGCAAGGATTGGAGCAGTTTCTTGTGAGTTGGCAATCCAGATACCAAAGCTATTGATACCTGTTTGAACTACTGGCCAGAAAGCAGCAAGTACAATTGCAGCAATTATTGAACGAAGAATAACTACAAATGGTACAAAACGTTTTCCGTTAAAGAATGAAAGTGCATCAGGAAGCTTACGGAAGTTATAGTATTTATTGTAAGCAGTTGCTCCAATAAAACCAGAAATAATCCCTACGAAGACACCCATGTTCAAGGCTGGAGCTTCAAGAACACTGATAAAGTAATCAGCAACTTTGATTGATCCACCGAAGAGAGTAGTTACCATAGCATCTGGATTTTTCAACATATCGCCTGATACACCAAAGATTGTACCAGTGATACGGTTAATCAAGATGAAGGCAAGACCAGCGGCGAAAGCACCACCAGCACGTTCTTTAGCCCAGCTTCCTCCAATAGCGAGGGCGAACAAGATATGAAGGTTAACGATAACTCCCCAACCGATTTGCTCTAGTACACCACCAGTAATAACGAGTGGTGCAAAGGTTGGGTTAATCATCACGATAGACTTACCGATTGAAATCATCAAACCAGCAGCCGGCATAACCGCGATAACCACCATCAAAGCCTTACCGAATTTTTGCCAAAATTCGAAAGACAAGACATTTTTGAATGTATCTTTCATCATTCAAATCTCCTTTATTTTTATTTAGGCAAACGTTTTACGAAAACGTTTGCACCTTTTATGATTTAATTATACCACTTTAATTTTTTTTGTAAAGGCTTTTACAAAAAAAATTACACTTTTTTCTAAAATTTTTGTAGCAAAAAAGGAGATCATTTAATCTCCTCATAAAAGTAGCTAGTTTACCTAAATCTTCAAGAATCGGCGCATAGAAATTCCTGATCCCAGTGAACCAATGAAAATCCCAATCACAAATAATAGGGCAATCATCAGAGGAGTAAATACCTCCGGTGCAATCATAGAAAGATTTTGACCTACCAATGACTTATTGACAGATTGGTAAACCATTCGATAAACAATAAAGACCAACACTGATGGCGCAGTTGCTCCAAGCAAACCAATGAAGGCACCTTCAAGTAAGAAAGGTCCACGGATATAACTGTTCTTAGCACCAACCAAGCGCATGATTTGAATTTCGCGACTGCGAGAAATAATGGTAATACGAATGGTATTTGAAATCAAGAAAACTGCAATGAAAATCAAAAGTCCTGCAATAACTAATCCCCAAACACGGATAAATGATGCTAGTTGGAATAGGCGTTCTGTATTGGCACCACCATCCTGAACCTCAGACACACCTTCAATTTTTTTAGCATCTTCAGCTACAGTTTTTACATCACTTGGCGTATTTGTATCAACGATATAGGCATCATAGAGGGGATTGGCATCTCCTTCAAAAATTTTCCAGTTATCACCCATTGTCTCGGTTAATTTTTCATATTGTTCTTCTTTACTTGAAAAAGTAACACTCTTAACAGTAGACATCCCCTTCAAAGCATTGTATACCTTGTGGTAGTCATTATTTGTAACAGTTTGACCTTCTTTTTCAATAGTCTCGCTATTATCAGCTACATCCTTGCGAATATAAACCATCACTCGAACATTATTTTCAATATCTGTAGCTAGTTTCGCTGTATTGAAAATAACAGAAGCAAATATGGCAACCAAGGTCAAAGTAATCATGACTGAGCTGACAGCAGCCACTGTCATCCAACCATTTCGTTTCAAACTTTTTAGTGATTCAAATAAATGGCGAAAAAATCTACTAATCATCGTATCCATACTCTCCTTTTGATTCGTCACGAACGACACGGCCATTTTCAATGGCAATGACACGGTGGCGCAAGGTATTTACAATCTGGCTATTATGAGTCGCCATCAAAATAGTTGTCCCTTGTAGGTTAATCCGTTCCAAGAGATTCATAATTTCCCATGAATTATCCGGGTCCAGGTTTCCTGTTGGTTCATCGGCTATCAATACTTTGGGATTATTTACAATGGCACGTGCAATCGCAATCCGCTGTTGCTCTCCACCTGAGAGCTCATTTGGGAAAGAACGAACCTTGTGCTTCAACCCAACCAAGTCTAAAACTTCCATCACACGTTTTTTGATATTACGGCGATTTTCCCCGATTACTTCCATAGCGTAAGCAATATTTTCATAGACCGTTTTCTTTGGCAATAGTTTATAATCCTGGAAGACAACCCCAACACTACGACGTAGAAGCGGGACGTCTTTCTTTTTGATCTTAACCAGATTAAAACCAGCAACTGATAGGCTTCCTTTATCGATTTTTACTTCACGATATAGAGAACGAATGAAGGTTGACTTCCCTGCTCCTGAAGGTCCTACAATGTAAGCAAATTCCCCCGGTTGAACGCTGACCGAAACACCGCGTAGGGCAGTCGTTCCGTTGTCGTATTTTTTGACGACATCTCTCATTTCAATGATTGACATGTGAGTTCCTTTCTATCTTAGCTGATTCGCCACTTGAGGTAGGCATCGATAAAACCATCTAGGTCTCCGTCCATAACCTTATCTACCTGAGCAACTTCAAAGCTAGTTCGATGATCTTTTACCATAGTATAAGGCGTGAAGACATAAGAACGGATTTGGCTTCCCCATGTGATTTCTTTTTTCTCACCCTTGAGGGAATCTACCTCCGCAGCTTTCTTTTCTTGCTCCATTTGATAGAGCTTAGCCTGCAACATCTTCATAGCTCGATCTCTATTTCCATACTGGGTACGATCCACTGTTGATTGGACAACAATTCCAGTTGGAATGTGGGTCAAACGCACACCTGTTGAAACCTTATTGACGTTTTGTCCACCGGCACCACCTGAACGGAAGGTATCCATCTTGATGTCATCTTCCCGGATTTCCACTTCAATGGTATCGTCCAACTCAGGCATCACTTCTACAGATGTGAAAGAGGTATGGCGACGTTTAGCAGAGTCAAATGGTGAAATTCGCACCAAACGGTGTACTCCCATTTCTGACTTTAGAAGACCATAGGCATTAGGTCCTTCAAATGATAAGGTTACCGACTTAATACCAGCTTCATCTCCTGCTTGGTAATCCAATACTTCCACTTTAAAGCCTTTGGCATTTCCATAGCGAGTATACATACGAAGCAACATATCACCCCAGTCCTGCGCCTCAGTACCACCCGAACCTGGATGAATTTCCAAAATCGCATTATTATGGTCATAAGGTTCTGACAAGAGAAGGGTCATCTCGTAACTGGTCATCATCTTATCAAGTTCTGATAACTGTTCGACCAGTTCATCATGCACTGAATCGTCTTCTACTAAAAAGTCCAATAAAATTTCAACTTCATCCTGCAACTCTTCCATCTTATGGAAGGTATTGTAAGTGTTTTTTAATTCATTTAATTCTTGCGACGTTTTTTGGGCCGCGATATTATCGTTCCAAAAATCAGGTTCTGTCATCTTGTTTTCCAAGATGGCAATCTCTTCCTCTAAACCTTCTAGGTCAAAGAGACCCCCTGAAAGAAGCTAATTTTTCACGATTTGCGTCAATTTTCTGACGAATTACTGAAATGTCCATAAATACTCCTTTTTTACATCATTTCATTATAGCATATTTTATCATTTCTTTCCATCTTTTGCTCTACTCCTCTTTTCATGAAAAAAGAAGCCTTTCGGCTTCCCTTCTTACAAGACTTTTGCTGAAGTACGAGTAATTTCTTCTACTTGAATATTCTCTGATTCAAATTTTTCTTTCAAGGCTGGTAAATCAATTGAGCCATCGATTTGAACTTCGATAATCACCTTACCATCTTTACGCGGAATATTGACTGTATGAGAGATATTCAAATTTTCTTCTGCAATCAAAGAAACAATCTTTCCGAGGACACCAACTTCATCTTCTGTAACAAAGCGCACACGAATTCCTTCTTCTCCATAACCAGCAATTTCAAGGAAGGCTTGGAAAACGTCACGGTCCGTAATAACCCCATAGACTTGATGGTTGTCTACGACAGGAAGAATACCAATCTTGTTTTTCAACATCAAATAAGTTGCATCTTCTAGACTAGCATAACCTGAAACAGTGACAACATCGCGAATCATGACATCTTTTACTTTGGTCTTATTCAGAAGATAATTCATCTCATAGATAGAAAGACTGGTTGCTTTTGATGGACTTGCTTGGGCAATGGTTCCCTCAGTCACCAAACCAACTAATTGATCATTTTCGATAACAGGCAAGCGGTGCAACCCTTGCTCTCTCATCAAATCTGCTGCATGAGATACTGTTGTATCTGGACTAATATAAACTACCTTGCGGGTCATAAAATCTTTAACTGCCATGAGACTTCTCCTTTTCTATTCTTATCTCTATTATACAATCTTTTTGTAAATCTATCAAACGCTTACATTTCTTTTTCAAAATTCAGAAAAGTATGAATAAGCTAGCAAAAAGAGCTCTGAAATCGAGCTCTGTGAATGAAGGATAGGTACGCTTCATTCGATTTTATTTCAATTATCAGAAGCTAACCTTCCAGTGCAGATGAGAATTGCTTCGCAATCTTCATCCGCCGACTAAAAAGGTCCCCCGGACTATAATGATGATTGCTTCGCAATCTCCATCTGCAACCTAAACTAGTCTCCCAGACTAGTTTAGCCACCTAGATATGCTTTTCTGACTTCTTCTGATGAGGCGAGTTCTTTTCCTGTTCCGGACAGGACGATTTTCCCTGTTTCCAATACATAGCCTCGGTCAGAGATTGCGAGTGCCTTATTGGCATTTTGTTCAATCAAGAGGACAGTTGTCCCTTGCTTCTGGATATCTTGAATGATATCAAAAATCTCTTGGATAAAGATTGGGGCAAGTCCCATTGATGGTTCATCTAAAAGAAGAAGTTTTGGTGTTGACATAAGAGCGCGTCCCATGGCAAGCATTTGTTGTTCTCCTCCTGAAAGAGTGGCTGCGTCCTGGTTCTTGCGTTCTTCAAGACGTGGGAAGCGTGAAAAGACCTTCTTCAAGTTAGCTTGATTTTCTTCACGATTTTTCTTTAAGAAAGCTCCCATTTCAAGATTTTCCATAACAGTCAAGCCAGGAAAGACGTGGCGTCCTTCTGGAACTTGCGAAAGACCACCTGCCACGATTTTCTGAGCCGGCATTTTTTGGATTTCTTGACCTAAAAATTCAATCTTTCCTGAACTCGGTCTAACCAAACCAGACAAGGTACGGAGAATGGTTGTCTTACCTGCACCATTGGCACCGATAAGGGAAACTACTTCTCCTTCATTAACTTCAAAGCTTACATCACGGACTGCTTGGATCATACCGTAATGCACAGAAAGATTATCAACTTTTAACATAGACATTAGGCTTCACCTCCTAGATAAGCTTCGATAACGCGTTTATTGGTCTTAATTTCGTCTGGAGTTCCCTGAGCAATCAAACGACCATATTCAAGTACGTAGATACGTTCTGTTACTTCCATGACCAGATTCATATCGTGTTCAATCAGCATGATCGTAATCTTAAATTCATCTTTGATACGACGAATTAACTCAGTCAATTCAGCTGTTTCCTGCGGGTTCATACCTGCGGCTGGTTCATCTAAAAAGAGAATTTTAGGTTCCGTAGCAAGGGCACGAACAATTTCCAAACGACGTTGTTGTCCGTAGGCAAGATTTTTAGCAAGAGTTTCTGCATCACCATCTAAATCAAAGATTTTAAGCAATTCCAAGGCTTTAGCCTTTAATTCTTTTTCACTCTTGTAAAAAGCTGGTAAGCGCAAGAAACTAGCAAAAACATGTTGTTTGTGATGGTTGCCAAAAGCAATCAAAACATTATCCAAAACTGTTAAATCTTTAAAGAGACGGATATTTTGGAATGTACGTCCAAGTCCCAAAGAAGCAATCTTATAAGGTGACTTTCCATTCAAAAGGTGACCATCTAAGGTTACTGTTCCCTCACTTGGTTCATAAACACCGGTCAAAAGATTGAAAAGGGTGGTTTTCCCGGCTCCGTTTGGACCGATTAGTCCAACCAATTCCCCTTCGTTCAATTCAAGAGTCACATCTCCAACAGCTGTTAGACCGCCAAAATGTTTGGTTAACTGTTTTACTTCAAGTAATGCCATTAGTTTTGTTCCTCCTTCTTAGATTTTTTAAAGAAACGTGATAGACTCAATTCCCATGTTCCAAGGAGTCCACCTGGTCTGAAAATCATTACCAATACCAAGGCCAAAGCATAGATAATCATACGCACGCTAGCAACATCTTGGAGAAGCATATTCAAAATTCCAAGAACAATAGCTGAAACAATGGCACCTGTAATGGAACCAAGTCCACCAAATACAACAATAATCAATACGTTGATTGAGTTAATGAATGTGTAATCTTTCGGTACAACAGACCCGATAAATCCTGCCTGAAGTGACCCTGCAATACTTGCAGTAATGGCACCAAAGACAAAAGCGATGATTTTAATTTTAGTCGTATTAACACCGACTGACTCAGCAGCGATTTCATCCTCACGAACCGATAGGGTTGAACGACCAATTGGGCTACGCAAGAAGTTCAAGGTTGCAATGGTTGTAATCAGGACAAAGAAGTAAACCATTTGCCAAGTTGTAAAGTTTGGAATTCCCAAGATACCTGCCGCACCATTTGTAAGGCTTCCTCCATTGATGATAAAGATACGGATAATTTCAGAAACACCTAGAGTCGCTACCGCGAGATAGTCCCCCTTCAAGCGCAAGGTTGGAATTCCGACAAGCAAGGCAACGGCTCCTGAAAGCAAAGCACCTATAAGCATGGCTCCAAAGAAGGCACCGTAGGTTGGTGATTTAGAACCAATAATAGCTGCTGCATAGGCACCAATCGCCATGAAACCAGCATGACCAAGTGAAAATTGGCCTGAAAAACCAACGATTAAGTTGAGACCAACAGCCAGAATAATATTAATTCCGATTTGTTGTAAAATCTGTACATAGAATAGATTGAGTACTCCGATTGAAACCAATACACTAATCAAGCCATAGCCAGCTAACAAAAGGAGTAACCATAGAATATTAACTTTTAAATTTTCCTTCATCGTTTACACCTTCTCTTTCACATTCTTACCAAGGATACCTGCTGGGCGAACAATCAAGATCAACAACAAGATTCCATAAACAATGGCATCACGGAAGTCTGACATCCCAAAGGCTGTCGCAAAGGTTTCTAATAGACCAATCACGAAACCACCAAGCGCCGCACCAGGAATAATTCCAATACCACCAAGTACCGCGGCAACGAAAGATTTAAGACCTGGAGTAACCCCCATTAAAGGCTCAAGAGAGTTATAATAAAGGGCAATCAGAACACCAGCCGCACCCGCAAGAGCTGAACCCAAAGCGAAGGTAAAGCTGATAGTACGGTTTACATTGATCCCCATCAATTGCGCTGCATCGCTATCTACAGATACCGCACGCATGGCTTTCCCCATCTTTGTTTTTTGGACAATGACCTGTAACAAAATCATCAAAATCAAGGAAATGGCCAAGATCATTAACTGCACGTTTGTTAGGCTAACTGGTCCCAAATCATAGCGAACTGTTTGAATCGCTTGAGGGAAGGCACGAGTATTGGCACCAACCAGATAGACCATGCCATACTCCAATAAGAAAGAAACCCCAATAGCTGTGATCAAAACAGCAATACGAGTAGAGTGGCGCAAAGGTCGGTAAGCAAGAAACTCAATCACGACACCAAGAATGGCTGTCGCTAGCATAGCTACAATTAGCGCTACAAAGAAATTCATTTGGAAAGAATTAATCAAGAAATAACCGATAAAGGCTCCCATCATATAAATATCACCGTGGGCGAAATTGATGAGCTTGATAATTCCGTAAACCATGGTATACCCTAGGGCTAACAGCGCGTAAACACTACCTAGAATCAAACCATTTACAAGTTGTTGGAGCATAAGATTCACTCTTTCTATTTATAATTCCGAGGGTTTTCCCTCACTTTTTGATAGGTTCTTAAACACCGAAACAGGGAGTGAGTCCGAGTCTCATTCCCTATTTCAACATTTTCTATTATGGTTTTACAACTTCTGCTGCTTCAACCTTACCATTGTTCATGGTCATCATGTAAGCAGTTTTGACTGTGTTGTGGTCTGCATCAAAGCTTGTTTGACCAGTTACACCTTCAAAGTCTTTTGTTTTAGCAAGGTTATCCTTGATTTCACCTGAGTTTTTAGCACCTTTTGCTGCATTTGCTACAAGGTGAACTGAGTCATAAGCCAAGGCTGCAAATGTTGAAGGCTCTTCATTGTACTTAGCACGGTAAGCATCAAGGAAAGCTTTTGCTTTAGCTGAAACTTCTACAGTAGTTGAGAAGCCTGAGATAAAGTAGATGTTTGATGCTTTTTCAGCAGTTGCTTGTTGTACAAACTCTTCACCGTTGAATCCATCACCACCAACGATTGGTTTGTCAATTCCCATACCACGCGCTTGGTTTACAATTTTACCAGCTTCAGTGTAGTAACCTGGGACGATGATAGCATCAAAGTCTTTCCCTTTCATTTTTGTAAGGGCTGCTTGGAAGTCTGTGTCACCTGCTACGAAAGTTTCATCTGCAACGATTTCACCTTTGTAAGCTTCGCGGAAGGCTTTGGCAATACCTTTAGCATAGTCACTGGCATTGTCAGTATAAAGAACAACTTTCTTAGCTTGCAATTTTTCAGAAACATAGTTTGAGATAATTTTTCCTTGGAAGCTGTCTTGGAAAGTTCCGATAAAGAGGTAATCTTGACCTTTAGTCAATCCATCTTGAGTCGCACTTGGTGAGATCAACGGAACACCTGCTTTTGTAGCGTTCGCTACCGCAGCTGCAGTCGCACCAGATGTCGCAGGTCCTACGATTGCTGATACTTTAGATTGGGTTACAAGGTTAGTTGTTACTGAAGCTGCCTCAGCTGTTTCAGACTTGTTATCTTTATCAACTACTTCGATTTGTTTTCCATCGATACCACCTGCGGCATTGATTTCATCAACAGCCAATTGGGCACCTTTTTGTTCAGATGTACCGTAAGCTGCTACGGCACCAGTTTCCTCGAAGTTAAATCCGATTTTGATTGTCTTTTCCTCTACTGAGTTACCAGCAGCGTTTGACGCTCCAGACTTCACTTCTCCACAGGCTGCAAGAAGTGCTACACTTGCAAGCGCCACAAACGATAGGGCAAATTTTTTCTTCATCTTTTTTGTCTCCTTATTTCTTAAATAAATAGCATGTTAAGAATATACCGAATTATCAGAAAATTGTCAACACTTTTTTTAAACTTTTTCGATGATAACGTTTTCCTCTCGATGAAGATTGCCCACAAAGGGTGTTTCCAGCTCTTGGATATGACAAACTCTGACTTTTTTTATAAACTTTTCCTTGCCCAAGCGCCCGATCAATTGCTCCACTTCTTGAGTTGGAACATAGAGTTGTAAGTAGCGATGTTTCTTGGAATGATAGGTAATATCTCCATAATCCTGCAGTTTTTTGGCATCACGATTATAGTAAAGATAGATAATCAAGCCAGATCGATTGACTTTTTCAAACATGATAAATCCTCTTTCTAAGAAATCTCTCCCTATTATACCAAAAAAAGCAAACCCAGTCGAGTTTGCTTTCTTTCATCATTAATTCAATGAATTGTTGGCCATGATTTCATCAATAAAGCCATATTCAAGTGTTTCTTGGGCACTCATCCAGTTATCACGTTCTGCATCTGCATGGACTTTTTCGATTGACTGACCTGAATTTTCAGCCAAGATTTTTTCCAAGATGTTACGAGTTTTGAGCAAGTGTTCTGCAGCAATCGCCATATCGGTTTGTTGAGTACCACCACCTGTACCACCCATTGGTTGGTGAATCATATACTCTGCATTTGGAAGCATGAAACGTTTGCCTTTTGCTCCACTTGATGCAATGACCGTCCCCATAGATGCGGCCATTCCCATAACGATGGTTTGGACATCTGCCTTGATAAAGTTCATAGTATCAACGATTGCCAAACCAGCTGAAACAGAACCACCAGGTGTATTGACATAAAGGTAAATATCTTTTGTACTATCTTGGGCATCCAAGAAAAGCAACTGGGCAATAACTGAGTTAGCCATATTGTCTTCAACTGGGCCTGTCAGCATAATGATGCGGTCTTTGAGAAGACGTGAGTAAATATCGTAGGAACGTTCTCCACGGCTTGTTTGTTCAATAACTACAGGAATCATTCAATTCTCCTTTTGAGTTTTAATTTTGTTGGTCAAATGACTGAAGATAAGACTATTATAATATCTTGGTCAAAAAAGGTCAAATTTTTGCTCTGTTTTCATTAGACAGAAACAAAAATTCAACCTCCTTTCACGACTGGAAATTCTTTTCCAATTCAATCTCTTCTTTATTCTTATTTCGTACCGAACAAGCGGTCTCCAGCATCCCCAAGACCTGGAACGATATATCCATGTTCGTTCAAACGTTCATCCAAGGCTGCTGTAAAGATTTCTACATCTGGATGAGCTTCTTGAAGGGCTTTAACACCTTCTGGAGCAGATACAAGGCAGACAAATTTGATATTTGATGCCCCACGTTTTTTAAGAGAATCAACAGCCAAGATTGCTGAGCCACCTGTTGCCAACATTGGGTCTACGACAAAAATTTGACGTTGGTCAATGTCCTCAGGCAATTTCACCAAGTATTCAACTGGTTGAAGTGTTTCTTCATCACGGTACATACCGATGTGACCAACCTTAGCAGCTGGAACCAAGCTCAAGAGCCCATCAACCATCCCGATACCCGCACGCAAGATTGGAACGATGGCCAATTTCTTACCTGCCAATTGTTTTTGAACTGTTTTTGTGATTGGTGTTTCGATTTCCACATCTTCTAGTGGAAGATCACGAAGTACTTCATACCCCATCAACATTGCAATCTCATCTACTAGCTCACGGAAAGCTTTTGTAGAAGTATCTGTACGACGCAAGATTGACAATTTGTGTTGAATCAGTGGATGATTAATAACTTCAATTTTTCCCATTTTTGGAATTCCTTCTTTCAATTTATTCTTCTTATTATACCAAAAAACGGTTTAAAAATCTTTCTAAACCATTTATTTTTGATAATTTTTACATTAAATCTGCCTCTTTAAGAGCTGTCTGTACTGTCTCAAGTGGTAGATGGGTCAATTCTGTCCCTTTTTCTTGATAAAGGTATTGGGCGTAGTCATCCATTCGGTACTGGTTAATATAAACCACGCGCTTGCAACCGACCTGCAATAATTGTTTGGTACAGTTGAGACAAGGAAAATGGGTCACATAGGCTGTAAAGCCTTTGGGAACACCACGTTCTGCACCTTGAAGGATAGCATTGACCTCAGCGTGAAGGGTGCGAACACAGTGTCCTTCAATGACCAGACATTCATGGTCAATACAATGCTCGGTTCCTGACACCGAACCATTGTAACCAGTGGAAATAACCTTATTATCTTTTACCAGAATCGCGCCCACTTTGGCACGTTTACAAGTGGAACGATTGGCAATTAGTAGGGCTTGGGCTGCAAAATACTCATCCCATGCTAGTCTTTTTTCAGTCATATCTCTTCTCCTTTTTCTCTATTTTTTAAAAAATGGTAACCGTAAATCCGCAATCTTTTCAGCAGGTACCTTCATGCCATCCTTGATCCATTTTAAAAGGACTGAGACGATGGCTGAACTCCAGAAGGAATGAAGATAAGAGCCGACACCTTTTGATTTTCCATGGTATTTTTCTAGAAATTCCTGCATGGCTTGGACAAAGATTTTTTCCAGATGGTAATCTAAGGCCAGTTGAATCACTCTGGCTTCCTTTCTGGCCTCCCGGAAAAGGTGAACCCAGACCAGATAAAGGTCTGTCTTTAAATCATAATGATGCAACTGTTCCATAATATTGTGGACAGTTCGTTTAAAGACACTCTCTAAAATTTCCTCTTTGGAATCATAATTGCGGTAAAAGGCCGCACGCGAAACGCCTGCACGTTTGACCAATTCAGAAATACTAATCTTGGTCAAGTCCTTTTTTTCCAAGAGTTGCAAGAGGGCTGTTTCGATGGCTTCTCTAGTTAATAAATTGGATTCTTGGTTTGATTTTCTGAGATTTTCAAGAGATTTTTCAGAGATTCTACGTTCAGACATAACATTTTCTTTCTACTTGTCACAACAGACGGATGAGGCTTTTGTTTCAAGGGCTTTCATGATATAATTGTAAAAAAAGACAGAACCTTTGTCAATGTATAACTGGCAAAGATGGAGAATTTCTATGACTTGGAAGATTATTGCTGACTCTGGTTGTGATTATCGTCAGCTAGCAACACCAGCTATTGATACGACCTTTGTGAGTGTTCCCTTAACCATCCAAGTAGCTGATCAGGTCTTTGTTGATGATGCTAGTCTTAACATTGATAAAATGATGGAAACCATGTATGCAACCGCAGAAGCTTCAAAATCAGCTTGTCCAAGCCCAGATGATTATTTGCGAGCATTTGAAGGAGCCAAAAACATTTTCCTAGTAACCATTACTGGCACTCTTTCTGGCAGCCACAATAGTGCTCAACTAGCTAAGAATATTTATCTGGAAGAACATCCTGATACTAAGATTCATGTGATTGATAGTTTGTCTGCTGGTGGGGAAGTTGACTTGCTCGTAGAAAAATTAAATGACTTGATTGACCAGGGCTTATCTTTTGAAGAAGTGGTTGAAGCTATCACTGCCTATCAAGAAAAAACCAAGTTGCTCTTTGTCCTAGCCAAAGTCGATAACTTGGTGAAGAACGGTCGTTTGAGCAAGTTTATCGGTACGGTCGTTGGCCTTCTCAACATCCGTATGGTCGGAGAAGCTAGTGAAACTGGAACTCTCGAATTGCTACAAAAAGCAAGAGGACCAAAGAAATCCGTTCAAGCTGCCTATGATGAGTTAGTAAAAGCAGGATATGCTGGTGGTCGTATTGTCATGGCTCAACGTAATAACGAGAAATGTTGCCAACAGCTTTCAGACCGAATCCGTGAAACCTTCCCACAGGCGGATATTAAAATTCTCCCAACATCTGGTCTCTGCAGTTTTTATGCGGAAGAAGGCGGTTTACTGATGGGATATGAAATTGATTAATTGCATTCTTAACAAGAGGTGACCATCATCTCTTGTTTTTTGTGGTACAATAGAGCTATGAAACATTTTGATACTATTGTCATCGGTGGAGGTCCTGCTGGCATGATGGCTACGATTTCCAGTAGCTTTTATGGTCAGAAAACCCTCCTCATCGAAAAAAATCGGAAACTTGGAAAAAAATTAGCTGGGACTGGTGGCGGACGTTGCAATGTAACCAACAATGGTAGTTTGGACGACCTGCTAGCTGGCATCCCTGGAAATGGGCGCTTTCTCTACAGTGTCTTCTCCCAATTTGATAACCATGATATCATTAACTTTTTTACAGAAAATGGGGTTAAACTTAAGGCCGAAGACCACGGCCGCGTCTTTCCTGCTAGTGACAAGTCTCGTACCATTATCGAGGCCTTGGAAAAGAAAATCACTGAGCTAGGTGGCCAAGTTTCTACTCAAACCGAAATTGTTTCGGTTAAAAAGGTAGAAAATCAGTTTGTCCTTAAGTCCGCAGATCAAAGCTTCACTTGTGATAAACTCATTGTCACAACAGGTGGGAAATCCTATCCTTCTACTGGTTCGACTGGTTTTGGCCACGAGATTGCTCGTCATTTTAAACATACCATTACCGAACTTGAAGCCGCTGAAAGTCCTTTATTGACAGATTTTCCACACAAGGCCTTGCAAGGAATTTCATTGGACGATGTGACCCTAAGTTATGGTAAGCATGTCATCACTCATGATTTGCTCTTTACCCACTTTGGTTTGTCAGGCCCTGCTGCCCTACGTATGTCTAGTTTTGTCAAGGGTGGGGAGGTTCTCTCGCTAGATGTTTTGCCTCAACTTTCTGAGAAGGACTTGGCTGCATTACTAGAAGAAAATCGTGAAAAATCCTTGAAAAACGCTTTAAAAACTTTGCTTCCAGAACGCTTGGCAGAATTTTTTGTGCAAGGCTATCCAGAAAAAGTCAAACAACTGACTGAAAAGGAACGCGAACAACTTCTCCAGTCTATCAAAGTACTCAAAATCCCTGTGACCGGAAAAATGTCCCTTGCCAAGTCCTTTGTTACCAAAGGGGGCGTCAGTCTCAAGGAAATCAATCCCAAAACTCTAGAAAGTAAGCTGGTACCTGGACTCCACTTTGCTGGCGAGGTACTAGATATCAATGCCCACACGGGTGGCTTTAACATCACTTCTGCCCTCTGTACTGGCTGGGTGGCGGGATCAAACCCAATCTAAATCTGAATTATTTAATGGCTAAATCAGCCCCAAAAGAAAGGAAGTCCTTTGGAACATATTATCTTGTTAAGGGGAGTTACTCCTAATGGAAAAAATGCTATCCCTAAAATGTCTTATCTAGTAGATATCTTAACAGAAGCCGGTTTTCAACAAGTTCGAACCTATATTCAAAGTGGTAATATCATTCTTGAAAGTAACTTAGCCTTAGAAAAAATACGAGAACAGGTTCATACTCTAATAAAGAAAAAGATTGGAGCCGATCTCAAAATAATCATTAAGAATAAGGATATTTTTAAAAACATTGTCCAAGAAAACCCGTTTGGAGAACACTATCTTTATGACCGTATACACGTGATTTTTTATCAAGAATCTATTCAAAGTCTCCCTTTAGAAAAATTGAAAATTGATTACGGTGAAGAAGAAATTTGTATCGGTAACCATTGTCTTTACCTCTATCTCCCTAGAACTGCAAAACAAAAGAAACTCCATACCAACTATCTTGAAAAGCTTTTTAATGTAGATTTGACAATGCGAAAACTAAATGTAGTAGAAAAATTATTAAGCAAGTAGTGCTTGAATTTAGTAAAAATCGGAAGATCACTCCTCCGATTTTATTTTGTCTGAATTTGGACATAGTGAGCAATGACATCTGATGTGTACTGGGCTGTTCCAGGTCCAAATTTGTCAATGTTTTCCTTAAACTCTGGATTATAGACATAGCCTTTACCGATATGACCGAATACCTCAATAGAGCAGTCGAATCCATAAGTACGGATGGCTTGCAAGAGTTTGCCTGCTTCTTCTTGGTTTTCAGACGCTGTTACAGGCAGTCCAGCTTGAAGATTTTGTGCCAAGGCTCGAAAGACTTGGTTGAAGGCAGCCGTTGCCTCATCTTCGTGACCTTTTTGGCGCTCGAGCGCTTGGTCCATCACTTCTTGTCCATATTTCTCTACCGCCTCGTGGTGGTATTTTTGATGGTCTTGGTAGTTAAATCCAGCAAATTTCTCTTGAATGCTCATTTCTCTTTCTCCTTTTTGTTCTTGAATGGTTTTTTGCAAGGTTGAAATCAAGGTATCCAGATGTTCCCTTTCTCGAGTCAAATAGTCCAACTGCCTGATCAAATGAGGCAATAAATCTGTCTTTTCTTCCTTTAATAGCTCTGCTATTTTTTCTAAAGAAAAGCCTAGATACTTGTAATACAGAATGACCTGAAGTTGCTCCAAATCCTCCTGACTGTAGGTTCGATAGCCGTTTTCCGACTTTAAAGGAACCAAAAGTCCTATCTTATCGTAGTGGTGCAGGGTCTTGACAGAAACACCTGAAAGCTGGGCAGCTTCTTTTATATGGTACATGATTTCCTCCTTATACTCAATGAAAATCAAAGAGCAAACTAGGAAGCTAGCCGCAGGCTGCTCAAAACACCGTTTTGAGGTTGCAGATGGAAGCTGACGTGGTTTGAAGAGATTTTCGAAGAGTATTACAATGATAGTATAACCCCTCCCCTTAGGTCAGAGTCAAGCGTTTTTGCGAAATTTTTTTACTTTATCATAACATGAAAATGGTTTTCTTGACAGACCTTAGAAAACATGATAGGATAGTCAGGTCTATCAATCAAAAGAAAGGCTCACTTTGAGTACTTATGAGGCTATTTGCCAAGGGCAGTAGCTTTTTCTTTTGGAACACTAATTTTAGGAGTTTAACTATGTCTGAAAAATCGCAATGGGGTTCTAAACTGGGCTTTATCCTAGCATCTGCTGGTTCAGCCATCGGCCTTGGTGCCGTTTGGAAATTCCCTTATATGACTGCTGCTAACGGTGGAGGAGGCTTTTTATTAGTCTTTCTCATTTCCACTATTCTAATCGGTTTCCCCCTTTTGCTAGCTGAATTTGCACTCGGCCGAAGTGCTGGTGTTTCAGCTATCAAAACCTTTGGAAAACTCGGCAAGAATAGCAAGTACAACTTTATCGGTTGGATTGGTGCCTTTGCCCTCTTTATCCTCTTATCTTTCTACAGTGTTATTGGGGGATGGATTCTGGTTTATCTAGGCATTGAGTTTGGAAAATTGTTCCAACTTGGTGGAACGGGTGATTATGCTCAGTTATTTACTTCAATCATTTCAAATCCAGCCATTGCGCTTGGAGCTCAAGCAGCCTTTATCTTATTGAATATCTTCATTGTATCACGTGGGGTTCAAAAAGGGATTGAAAGAGCTTCGAAAGTCATGATGCCTCTGCTCTTTATCATCTTTGTCGTCATCATCGGTCGTTCTCTCAGTTTGCCGAATGCCATGGAAGGGGTTCTTTATTTCCTAAAACCAGACTTCTCTAAGCTGACAAGTGCTGGTCTCCTCTATGCTCTGGGACAATCTTTCTTTGCCCTCTCACTAGGGGTTACAGCCATGCTGACCTATGCTTCTTACTTGGACAAGAAAACAAATCTGGTCCAATCAGGAATTTCCATCGTAGCAATGAACATCTCGGTGTCCATCATGGCAGGTCTAGCCATTTTTCCTGCTATGTCAGCCTTCAATATCCAGTCTGAAGGGGGACCGAGCCTGCTCTTTATCGTCTTGCCTCAACTCTTTGACAAGATGCCTTTTGGAACCATTTTCTACATCCTCTTCCTCTTGCTCTTCCTCTTTGCGACGGTCACTTCCTCTGTCGTTATGCTGGAAATTAATGTAGGCAATATCACGAATCAAGACAACAGCAAGCGTGCCATGTGGAGTGCCATTTTGGGAATCTTGACCTTTGTCTTTGGCATTCCCTCAGCCCTTTCTTACGGTGTTATGGCGGATGTTCACATCTTTGAGAAGACCTTCTTTGACGCTATGGACTTCTTGGTTTCCAATCTTCTCATGCCATTTGGAGCCCTCTGCCTTTCACTCTTTACTGGCTACATCTTTAAGAAGGCACTTGCTATGGAGGAACTCCATCTTGATGAAAAAGCATGGAAACAGGGACTTTTCCAAGTCTGGCTCTTCCTTCTTCGTTTCATCATTCCAATCATCATCATCGTGGTCTTTATCGCCCAATTTATGTAATCAAAAAGGACTTGAGTATGAACTCAGGCCCTTTCTTTTTTATGGATGACTAACAATCAATTCCAAACCTTGCCCTTCCAGAGTCCAAGCTTCAACATCACTTGGTAGGATAAAGTGGCTGCCTTTTTGGATTGGATAGTTTTTTCCGTCAACAGTCAGTTGACCTTGACCAGCTAAGACACTGAATAAGCTGTAGTCAGCTGTCTTTTTGAAGTCAACTTTTCCAGTAATTTCCCACTTGTAAACTGCAAAAAAATCATTGGATACAAGGAGAGTGGAGCGTAAATCATCAGCTTTGACAGTTACAGGACGGCTATTTGCAGGCTCACCAATGTTCAAGACATCAATGGATTTTTCAAGGTGAAGTTCACGCAAGTTACCATTATCATCCTTACGGTCAAAGTCATAGACACGGTAGGTTGTGTCACTAGATTGTTGGGTTTCAAGAATCAAGATACCTGCACCAATAGCATGCATGGTTCCGCTTGGTACATAGAAGAAATCTCCAGCTTTAACAGGCACTTTTGTTAATAGACCATCCCAGTCTTTCGCTTCGATTTGCTGGCGGAGTTCTTCTTTTGACTTGGCATTGTGACCGTAGATAATCTCTGAACCTTCACCCGCAGCGATGATGTACCAGCATTCCGTTTTTCCGAGTTCGCCTTCATGCTCTAGTCCATAAGCATCGTCTGGGTGAACTTGGACGCTGAGCCAGTCGTTGGCATCCAGAATCTTTGTCAAAAGCGGAAATACAGGTTCTGGACGATTGCCAAACAATTCACGGTGTTCTACATACAAAGTTGCTAGGTCTGTTCCTTCAAAGCGACCATTGGCAACTTTAGAGACTCCATTTGGATGGGCTGAGATGGCCCAATATTCTCCGATTTTTTCACTTGGGATGTCGTAGCCAAACTCATCACGCAGCTTGGTTCCCCCCCAGATTTTTTCTTGCATAACTGATTGTAAAAATAATGGTTCTGACATCTTGATCTCCTGTCTGATTTTTCTCCCCTCATTATAGCAAAAAAAGAGTTCCATTAGAACTCTTTTTCACATCTTATAAAGTAGGGAGAAGATTTTATAAAAATAGTGAACAAATGTGCTCTACGCAATGCTTGCACCATTGCTGGCAATGACATCCTTGTACCAATAGAAGGACTTCTTCTTGCTCCGTTTGAGAGTCCCATTTCCTGCATTATCTCGATCTACATAGATAAAGCCATAGCGCTTATTCATTTCCCCTGTGCCAGCTGAAACCAGATCGATACAGCCCCAAGTCGTATAACCAAGCAAGTCAACCCCGTCTTGGTAAATGGCATCTCGCATAGCCTTGATATGAGCCTCTAAGTAAGCAATCCGATAGTCATCTGCTACATGACCATTCTCATCCGGTGTATCCATAGCACCTAGACCGTTTTCCACGATGAACATTGGCTTTTGGTAACGATCCCAGATAGCATTGAGGGTGATACGAAGACCAAGTGGGTCAATCTGCCATCCCCATTCTGAGGATTCAAGATAAGGATTTTTGAGAGAGACAAAGACATTTCCAGCAGTTAATTCTTTAACTTCTGGATCACCTGAGGCTACTCGACTTGCATAGTAAGAGAAGGAAACAAAGTCAACAGTATTGTCCTTCAACAAGTCTAAATCTTCTACAGTCATTTGAATCTCGATCCCCTCACGCTCCCACTGCTTCTTGGCATAGTTTGGGTATTCCCCACGCGCTTGAACATCAATGAAGAAGTAACTCTTGCGATCTTCCTCCATAGCAGCCCAGTAATCTCTCGGATGGGCTGTGTTAGGATAGTATTGCCCTGCTGCCAACATACATCCCACCTTGTTTTCTGGGTCAATTTCGTGGGCAAGTTTAGTCGCCATGGCTGAAGCCACCAACTCATGGTGAGCCGCTTGGTATTTGACCTGTTCTTGATTTTCTCCTTCTTCAAAACAGAGCCCTGCTCCCATAAAGGGGGCATGGAGAATCATGTTGATTTCGTTGAAGGTAAGCCAATATTTGACCAAACCCTTATAGCGGGTAAAGAGTGTGCGACAAAGTTTTTCATAGAAGTCTAACATCCGACGATTGCGCCAACCACCGTATTCTTCAATCAAGTGCATAGGACAGTCGAAATGAGTAATGGTTACCAGAGGTTGGATTCCATACTTATGACATTCCTTAAACAAATCCTCATAAAAGGCTAGACCAGCTTCATTTGGCTCGGTTTCGTCGCCCTTAGGAAAAATCCGAGTCCAAGCAATGGATAGACGATAAGTCTTAAAACCCATCTCTGCAAAAAGAGCAATATCTTCCTTGTAATGATGGTACATATCAATGGCTTCTTTGGCTGGGTAAAAATAACCCTCCTCAAACGAAAACATCTTTTTCTGACCTGTGATAATGGCTTCACGGTCTGATCCAATGGGTACCACATCCACGTTGGCCAATCCACGACCATCTAAATTATAAGCACCTTCACATTGATTAGCTGCCGTAGCACCACCCCAGAGGAAACCCTCTGGAAATTGTAGTCTTTCTGTCATCACTTTACCTCACTTGATTTATTACTTCTATTATACTAAAAAGGAGATAAAAAGTTTGAAACTATCTGGGTAATGATGGGGCTGAGCTTGCTTTTATATACGAAAAAAAGACTGAAATCAGTCTTCTTTTTAAATCAAAGCTGTGATAGCCGTTACTAAACCAAAAACGATACCTGGTGCATTAGCAGCTGCAAGTGGAATATCTCTTTCCTTCTTGAAAAGACCATAGTAAACCCAGAGACTACAGTTGATAGCTGCGACTAGGGGTTGAATGAAGTTGCCTTTTTGACCGGCAAGATTATTCATGATTTGTGGGAAATATGACACATACATCATAACAGACATAAATGTCGCTGCCCAGCCCAACACTTTCATTTGTTTTTCAGACATTTTCAAAACCTCTTTTATTCTTTTATACTTTCTATTTTATAATTTAATACAAAAATAAGCAAGACTTTAAGATTTTTATTATAAAAATGTAAACTATCACAGTCTTGTGATAAGAAAAAGATCGAATTGCTCCGATCTTTCAATAGTTCATATTCTCACATTCTGTTTTAAGAATAGTTAAGGTTATCTTCAAATAACTAAACGCCTTATTTCATACGATAAAAATCAATCACTAGACCAGCAGGGCCTTTAACTAATAAGGACTCTGTTCCCCAATCGGTTACAGTTGGACCGTTTAAAACCTGGATACCAAGCTCGTTCAACCGTTTGTAGTTCTGGTCTACATCCTCAACCTCGATATGAAGAATGATTCCTGACTGAAAATCTTCCAAAGGAATCAAATGATTTTGGGACAACATCAGACAGTGACTGCCAATCGTAAACTGAGCAAAACTATCATCAACATAATCGGACTTTTTATCCAAAATACGCTCCAAGTCAGCACAGACTTGTGGAACATCGGAAACGATAATATCTAATTGATTTAAATTCATTTACTATCCTCCATAAAAAGACCGGATTGCTCCGATCTTTTTAAGTTCCGCTCTAAGAAAATCAAAGAATAAACAAGGCATCGAACCGCAGGCAGTACTGAAGTACGGCAAGGTGAAGATAACACAGTTTACATTTGATTTTCGACGAGAGGAATTATTTAATTGCGCGTGATTGCAATCCTTCTTCTTCCAAGAAGAGGCGGAATGGTACGAGTTCTTCTGCTTCGTATTTTTCCTTGAAGGCTTTGATTGCTTCTTCTGAGTGAAGTTTTGGATCCAATTCAAGTACTTCTACTGGAAGTGGACGGTGTGGAGTGATGCGAGCATCGATAACAACAGTTTTACCTTCTTTGCTCAATTTAACAGCTTCTGCAACAACTGCATCGATGTCTTCGATACGGTCAACTGTAAATCCAACAGCTCCTTGAGCTTCAGCGATTTTCGCATAGTCAGCATTAGGGAAGTCACAACCAAACAAATGTTTGTTTGTGTCTTCGTATTTGTCCTTGATGAAGGCATATTTACCATTTGAGAAGACAACGTTGATAACTGGAAGGTCGTATTGAACGTTTGTGATAACGTCTGGGTAGCACATGTTGAATGCACCGTCACCCATGATGTTCCATACTTGGCGATCTGGATTGTCTTTCTTAGCAGCGATACCACCAGGAAGGGCAATACCCATTGTCGCAAAGAGTGGAGATGTACGCCACATGTTCTTAGGTGTCATGTGAAGGTGACGAGTAGATGTTTGAGTAGTGTCACCTACGTCGATTGAGTAGATAGCGTCTTGATCAGCATGTTTGTTGATTGCATTGTAAACTTGATACAATTGCAATTCACCCTCAGTTTTACCTTCGAGTTTGTTCATGTAATCACGCCAGTTTTGGTTGTTCTTAACGTTTGCACGCCACCATGGAGTAGATTCAACTGGGTTCACTTTGTCAAGGATAGCTTTAGCTGCTTGACCTGCATCACCAAGGATTGAAGCGTCTAGGGCATGACGTTTACCAAGTTTGTAAGGGTCGATATCGACTTGGATGAATTTTTCAGTGTTCTTGAATGCTTCGTAAACTTCAGCAAATGGGAAGTTTGAACCAAGGAAAAGAACTGTGTCTGCTTCAAAGACCACTTCGTTGGCTGGTTTCCAACCAACACGGTAAGCAGAACCTGTCAAACCTTCATAGTTCCATTCGAAAGCTTCAAAGTTTTTACCAGTTGTGATGATTGGTGCTTTGATTTTACGTGACAATTCAGTGATCACTTCACCAGCTTTAACACCACCGTAACCAGCATAGATAACTGGACGTTCAGCATTGTTCAAGATTTCAACAGCTTTGTCGATTTCAGCTTCGTTCAAAGCAGGAGCGATGAATGAACGTTCGTATGAACCTGAACCGTAGTATGAGTTTTCGTCGATTTCTTGGAAACCGAAGTTTACTGGAATTTCAACAACAGCTGGACCTTTTTTAGAAACTGCAGCACGGCAAGCTTCGTCGATTACTTTTGGTAATTGCTCAGCGTAAGCTACACGTTTGTTGTATACAGCGATACCGTTGTACATTGGGTTTTGGTTCAATTCTTGGAAAGCATCCATGTTGAGTTCGTTAACTGGACGTGATCCAAGGATCGCTAGGAATGGAGTGTTATCCATAGCTGCATCGTAAACACCGTTAATCAAGTGAGTCGCACCTGGACCACCTGAACCAACTGCAACCCCGATTGAGCCGCCGAATTTAGCTTGCATAACCGCTGCAAGAGCACCTGTTTCTTCGTGGCGAACTTGCAAGAAGCGGATATCTTTGTCTTCAGCCAAAGCGTCCATCAATGAGCTGAGTGTTCCTGATGGGATACCGTAGATTGTGTCTACGCCCCATGTTTTCAATACATTAAGCATTGCTGCAGATGCAGTAATTTTCCCTTGAGTCATAATGATAACTCTCCTTCAAATATTTTTAAATCTACTAAAAAAGGTTTCATATAGTTTTTGAAAACGTTTCAGTAAATTTTTACAATACTAATTTATCACATTTATTTTGACTTTACTAAGAATCTGCTCAGAAGTTTTTATTCTCTATTACAGTACAGTTTGAAAACGTTTTTAGTTTCTGTTTTATAATACTCAATGAAAATCAAAGAGCAAACTGGGAAGCTAGCAGCAGGTTACTCAAAGCACAGCTTTGAGGTTGCAGACAAAGCTGACGTGGTTTGAAGAGATTTTCAAAGAGCATAAAAAGCGAGCAAGCCCGCTTTTAATCTATTTTACTAAAGTTTAGTAAGAGTGAACTAGTCAGAACGGATACAGAACTAAAGGCCATAGCTAGACCTGCCAGTTCTGGATTGAGGGCCAGTCCAACACCAGAAAAGACTCCTGCTGCAATCGGAATTCCGGCGACATTGTAGATAAAGGCCCAGAAAAGATTGAGCAGAATACGATGAAAGGTTTTCTTACTCATGTCAAAAGCACGAACCACTCCTAGGAGGTTATTAGTTGTCAACACCAAATCTGCTGACTCGATGGCAATATCTGTTCCAGCTCCCATAGCAATCCCCACATCTGCTACACTGAGGGCAGGAGCGTCATTGATACCATCACCAACAAAGGCTACTTTACCAGCCGCTTGTAGTTTATGGATTTCATGGGCTTTTTCTTCTGGTAAGACACCTGCAATGACCTCTTCGATTCCGATCTGATCGGCAATAGCACGCGCCACACCTGCATTGTCTCCTGTCAGCATGACTGTTTTAAGACCACGTTTTTTCAACTGACTGATGGCAAGCTTGGCATTTTCCTTAGGAATATCTTGCAGAGCAAGCAAGCCTTTGATTTCATTCTCAACAGCCAAGAACACAACTGTCTTAGCTTCTTTTTCTAGTTCTTCTAGTTTATCTTGATAAGTGCTAGAAATGTTCATGCCATCCAGCATTTTAGCATTTCCAAGCAAAACTTGTTTTCCATTGATTTGCCCTGAGACACCTTTTCCGTGCAAGGCTTGGAAATTTTCCACAGTGTGAAGCTCAAGTCCAGTTTCAGTCGCTCGCTTAACAACGGCTTCAGCCAGTGGGTGTTGAGAAGCTTCTTCCAAGGAAGCTGCCAATCCAAGCACTTCTGCTTCGTTGCCGATGACATCTGTTACCACAGGTTTCCCTTCCGTCAAAGTCCCGGTCTTATCAAAGACAATAGTTTGGACTTTCTGGATTTCCTGTAGAACCGTTCCATTTTTGAGGAGAACTCCCATCTTGGCACTGCGACCTGTCCCCACCATAAGGGCTGTCGGTGTTGCAAGTCCCAAGGCACAAGGGCAGGCAATAATCAGAACTGCCACTCCGTAGAGAAGAGAAGAGACAAAGCTAGCTCCAAGCACAACTACACTATCCCTGAGCAAGACGAACCAAACCCAAAAGGTCACAATCCCTAAAATGACAACTGCTGGGACAAAAATCCCTGAAATCTTATCCGTCAAGTCCTGAATCGGCGCACGACTTGTCTGAGCTTTCTTCACAAAATCCACAATCTGAGCCAAAACAGTCTCTGAACCAACTTTTTCTGCTCTAAAAACAAGTGTTCCACTATTATTGATGGTTGAACCAATGACGGTATCTCCAACTGTCTTGTCCACAGGCAGACTCTCACCTGTCACCATGGATTCGTCAATACTGGACACACCTTCTACTACAACCCCATCAACTGCAATCTTTTCACCGGGACGCACTCGAATCAGGTCACCTACCTTGACTTGCTCCAAGGGAACTTGAACATAGTTATCCTCACGCAAGACTTCTGCAGTTTTAGCCTGCAAGTCAAGTAATTTCTCCACAGCTTGGGAAGTATTTTTCCGCATTTTCTCCTCAAAAACAGCTCCCATAAGAACGAAGAAGAAGATAAATGCAGCACTTTCAAAGTAAACAGGAAGACCAGCGAAGAGGGCCACTAAGCTATAGAAATAGGCCACTAGGGTTCCCAGAGCAACCAAGGTATCCATGTTGGCATTGTGCTTTTTAAAACTAGCCCAAGCACTTTGGATATAAGGACCACCTGCTACTAGCATAATCGGTGTTGTGGCTAAAAAGGTGCCCCAACGCATGACTTGGTGACTAATTCCTCCTGTCGACATTCCAATCATGAGAATCACAAGAGGCACAGTAAAGATACTAGTAATCCAAAAACGCTGTAAAAGTGATAGAGATTTTCGAGTCTTCTCAACAACTGTATAACTTCCCTTTTGCATCTTCATACCACAAGAAAATTCATGTTGGCCTAATTCTTGAGGTGTAAAACGAATGACTTTCTCCTCATCTACGCCGATTGGTTCCAAGATGCCTTCTTCTTCAAACAGAATTTCCTTATAACAATTTGAAGGAGTGGTGCGATGAAAGGTAATCTCAGCTGGAATCCCTTTTTGAAGTTGGATATGGGCTGGATGATAGCCTTTCTCAGCTCGGATACGGATTTTTTGAACACCATTTTCAAAACTTGCTTTTACAATTTCAGTCATATCATTCTCCTATTCTACAATCATCTTGCCGTGCATCATATTCATGCCACAAGAGAAACCATACTCTCCAGCCTGCTCAGGCGTGATTTCCACTACATACTCTTCACCCATTGGCAGGTCCGCATGTACACCAAAATCTGGAAAAACAATTTGGTCCAAACATGGTGAAGGATCCTTACGGTCAAAGACAATGCGGGCTGGCACTGATTTTTTGAGGATAATCAACTCAGGCGTATAGCCCCCCATGACCTCCACTCGAATCTCTTGGTAGCCGTTTTTTTGCTGGGCTTTTTGTCCAGATTTTTCAGGCTTTTTGAAAAACCAAAACAAGATAAACGCGATAAGGGTAATACAAACAATGGTTACAATACTATTTAACATGACGTCTCCTTTACATACAATTACATTTTACTTCTGTTACAGCGCTTGATTTCTTCTCAGAAATCACAGCTTCCAAGTCTTCCAAGTCAGCCTGAGTAAAATCACATTCAGCAATCAAATCAGCCAACAAGTTCTTAATCCTACGAGAACAAACCTTGTCCTTGATATCTTGGACAAGTAAATCCCGACTTTGGTCCAAAGTTAAAAGGGCTGAATAGACAAAGGACTTGCCTTCTTTTTTCCGAGTCAGACACTCTTTCTCAACCAGACGAGCCAAAAGAGTTTGAATGGTTGACTTGGACCAGTCGAATCGCTCCGCCAGAACCCTAATCAAATCCGTACTGGTCTGCTCTCCTTGCATCCAAATAATCTTCATGACCTGCCATTCTGCATCTGAAATCTGCATAATCACACCTCCAAAATCTACATTTGTCAATTACAATTATCAGTATACTTCAAAAATCTACATTTGTCAACTATGAAATTAATCTTTTTTTCGAAAAATAGAATTTTAATCATTTGAAAAACGATTTGCAGTCAAATTTTACTATATAAACTATAAAAATATGCTATACTAAAGAAAAAAGAAAACAACCACTAGGGGTGCGTAAAGCTGAGATTAACGACCGTTAGACCCTTTGACTCAATCTAGGTAATGCTAGCTGATGGAAGTGGAAATGATAATGGGGACTAGCAGTCTTCTATTGCCTTCCTGAAACAGACTAGCTTGTTCTTGAGAATACAAACTTCAGTTGGTTGGGAGGTTTTAGATGACTTATTTACCCGTTGCTTTGACCATTGCAGGGACTGACCCTAGTGGTGGTGCTGGCATTATGGCAGATTTAAAGTCATTCCAAGCGAGAGATGTCTATGGAATGGCTGTTGTAACCAGTCTTGTCGCTCAAAATACCAGAGGTGTTCAATTAATCGAGCACGTTTCTCCTCAAATGTTGAAATCCCAATTGGAGAGTGTCTTTTCGGATATCAAGCCTCAGGCTGTAAAAACTGGGATGTTGGCAACTACCGAAATTATGGAAATCATCCAGCCCTATCTTAAAAAGCTGGATTGTCCCTACGTCCTTGACCCTGTTATGGTCGCAACGAGCGGAGACACCCTGATTGATACCAGTGCCAGAACCTACCTAAAAACAAACCTGCTTCCCCTTGCAACCATTATCACTCCAAATCTTCCTGAGGCAGAAGAGATTGTTGTTTTTTCAATCCATGATCCTGAAGACATGCAGCGTGCCGGTCGCCTGATTTTAAAAGAATTTGGTCCTCAGTCTGTGGTAATCAAAGGTGGGCATCTCGAAGGCGGTGCCAAGGATTTCCTCTTTACCAAGGATGACCAATTTGTCTGGGAAAGTCCACGAATTCAAACCTGTCATACACATGGTACTGGATGTACCTTTGCTGCAGTGATTACTGCTGAACTAGCCAAGGGGAAAACCCTCTATCAAGCAGTCGATAAAGCCAAGGCCTTTATCACGAAAGCCATCCAAGACGCCCCTCAACTCGGTCATGGTTCTGGCCCAGTCAACCATACAAGCTTTAAAGATTAAAAAAACTCTCTAGTTCCCACTTTAAGGGAATTAGAGAGTTTTTATACTTCTTCAAACTACGTCAGTTTTATCTGCAATCTCAAAGTTGTGTTTTGAGCAACCTGCAGCTAGCTTCCTAGTTTGCTCTTTGATTTTCATTGAGTATTAATTAGAAAATAATGTCATCCAACTTTGTTAAAAAAGCTTGTGTTTTTGCCTCAATATCTTCTGCCTGCATCAAATCACGTACTACAGCTACTCCAGCTATGCCAGTGCCAATAAGCTGGTCAATGTTCTCTGAAGTCAAGCCTCCAATAGCAACTACTGGAATGGCAACCGCTTGGCAAATTGTTTTCAAGGTTGAAATCAGGGTGATGGGTGCATTTTCCTTGGTCGTAGTCGGGAAAATGGCTCCTGTCCCCAAGTAATCTGCTCCCCCTTCTTCTGCCTCTAGGGCTCTTTTTACTGTTTTAGCTGTGACACCGAGGATTTTTTCAGAGCCCAAGACTTGTCGGGCAACCGAAACTGGTAGTTCATCGTCTCCGATATGCAGACCAGCAGCATCAACCGCAAGACAAACATCCAAACGGTCATCGATTATCAAGGGTACCTGATAGGCATCTGTTATTTCCTTGACTTGTTTTGCCAGTTGATAATATTGATTGGTTGTAATATTTTTTTCTCGCAATTGGACTATGGTAACCCCTGAACGGCAAGCCGTCTCAATCTTTTCAAGAAAACTTTCCAAGGAATCTTGGTAGCGATTGGTTACTAGATACAGTCTAAGCGCCTCTCTATTCATAAACATCTCCTTTGATAGCATCTAGCCAGTTTTCATCTCTTTTTAGGAGAGAGAGTTGATTGAGAACTTGGTATCGAAAATCTTCCAATCCCATTCCTTGAACAACTATTTTCTCAGCAGAGATATTGAGATAAGAAACCGCTAAACAAGAAGCCTCAAAGGCAGTCTTTCCTTGGCTAAGAAAAACAGCTGTTAAAGCTCCAACCAAATCTCCTGTCCCTGTTATCCAGTCTAATTCTATACAGCCATTTCCCAATACAGCAACCTGATTCTTTGAAACGATGAGGTCCTTGGGGCCAGTGACTAAGAATGACATACCTGGATAGGTCTGACACCAGTCTTTCAAGACTTGAAGTAAATCCTCAGTTTCTTGATCTTTAGCACTCGCATCGACCCCAACTCCGTGGTGTTTTAAGCCAACAAGACTTCGAATTTCCGACATGTTTCCTTTAAGGACCGTAGGTCTATAGTCTAAAAGGTCTTTAACTAAGCTCTTACGAATGGATGAAGCTGTTACGCCAACCGCATCTACTAC
The DNA here is from genome assembly GCF_041432315.1 of Streptococcus sp. 27098_8_76. Lineage (GTDB taxonomy): Bacteria > Bacillota > Bacilli > Lactobacillales > Streptococcaceae > Streptococcus. The sequence continues at coordinate 142,058 of NZ_JAPVZI010000004.1, forward strand.
CATTGGGAGACCAGCTTGAGCTGCATAAGAAGCTGCCATACGGATTGCTTTTTCCTTCTCAGCAGACAAATGCCCCAAATTGATGAAGAGTGCCTGGCTTTGCTTAGTAAAATCAAGAACCTCACGGGAATCATCTGCCATAACTGGTTTACATCCCAAAGCCAAAATCCCATTTGCTAGCATCTCACATGAAATCTCATTGGTAATACAGTGAATGAGGGAAGTCGTTGCCAGAGGAAAAGGATTTGTCAATTCCTGCATCAGTCTATCCTTTCATCAAAGAAATATCCCTGCACTTTTTTAAAGAATTCCTGCTTGATTAAAAATCGAAAGGCAATAAAGGAAATCGCTGTACCAATCAAGGTTGCTCCGAAAAATCGAGGAGTATAGATAAACCAGCTAAGCTTTGCAGCTGATCCTGTAAAGAGTACCATAACAGGATAGGAAACAATTGAACCAATAATACCTGTTCCCACAATTTCTCCCAAGGCAGAAAAGTGAAATTTTCGACCATACTTATAAAAGAGACCTGCTAGAAGGGCTCCAAAAGTCGCTCCTGTGAGAGCCAAAGGCGGAATCCCTTGAGTCGTCATACGGATAAAGGCTGTCACTGTAGCCATAACCAAAGCATAAACAGGTCCCATCATGATTCCTGCTAGAATATTGACTACACTGGACATCGGTGCCATTCCCTCAATCCGAAAAATAGGCGTAAGGACTACATCAAGAGCAATCATCATGGATAAAATGGTTAATTTGTGAACTTGTAATTGGTGCTTCCTCATATTTCTATTCTTCTCCTGTTTCTAAAGACTGTAGATCGCTCTTCCATGTCTGGTGTTGGTAGGCCATTTCCCAAAACTTAGCTTCCATATGAACACTGATGTGGAAGGCATCTAGCATTTTTTTCTTATCGGTCTCATCGCTTTCTCTGTAAAGATGATTAACTAGTGCTTCTTCCTCTCTGATCTGTTGCTCTAACTCATCCGTAATATAAGTTTCAATCCATTGTTGGTAGAGAGGATTTGGTGATGGTTTAAGATTAAGTGATTTGCCTATATCATGATATAGCCAAGGACAAGGCAGCAAGCTCGCAAAGGCAATGGCTAGATTTGCTTCTTCAAATTGACGATAAATGTGAGAGATATAATGATAGCAGGTTGGCGCGATTGGATGTTGCTCCATTTCCTGGTCGCTGATTTCCAATTCCTTGAAAAATTGTTGGCGGATAAATAACTCACCTTCCACTAGACTCTGAGCATTTTGTTTCAAGAGTCTTCTCATTTCCTCATTCAAAGTCTTATCAGCCAAGAGGTGATAGGCTTCTGAGAAGGACTTCAAATAGTAGGCATCCTGAATCAAGTAATAGCGAAAGATGGACGGATCTAAATTTCCCTCTTGCAACTGTAAAACAAAGGGGTGATGAAAGGAAGCCTGCCAAGCTTCCTTGGATAATTCCATCGCAATATCTGTAAATTCCATAATAACTCCTTTATAAAAATAGACTGGTTTGAAGCAATAAAAAGAAAAGCAGGTAGATGAATATTGTCCTTTGAGGAATATAAAAAGTCCGATAGCGATTCTCCACCTGTGCATGTTCGTCATATCCATGCGCCGATAGGGCTCTCAGATAAAGATGGCGCCACCTAAAGACTGTCATCAGAACCTTACTGTAAATCAAGGGCGACCAAAAATGTAGTTCTTGACCGCGTAATAAGCAAGCTTCCTTGAGGGACTTGATTTCTTGCTGAATAAGGGGAAAGGAATTGAATACCACAATCAAGGCATAGGCCCAAGAGCGTGATAACCCCTTTTGAGCCAAGTACAAGAGAAGCTCTTTTAGGGAAATAGAGGAAACAAAGACAAGACCAATACAAACGGTCACAAAGGCCCTCGTTCCAAGCATGACTGCCTGCGAAGCATCTCCGTGTAACTGAACTGCCCAGTAGTTAGCCAAAGATGGCAAAATGGCGAGTAGAATCATCCAAGCCAACATCTTAAATCGACGGTAATAGAGCATAAAGAGAATACAAAATGCGACTACCGAGAGATTCAGAGCAATCGAAGGAATGAAAGATGTTTCCAAGGATAAAATTAGCAAGAAGAGACTGATAATCGGTGTCTGGGTTGCTACTTTGACCATACTATCTCACCTCCCCTTGAGTATTGCTACTCTGAGATGTGAGTGGTTTGGTAATTGTCACTTTTTTCACATGACTGAGAACCTGACTAGTCATCTCAATCCAATAATCAACCACAGAGATTAAGGGATCTAAACGATGGCTAATGATCAAAAAACTTCTTCCCTGATTTCTATCCTCCAACATCCACTGACAAAAATAACGGCAGGCTCTATCATCCAAACCAGCAAAAGGTTCATCTAGTAAAATCACAGAAGTCTTGCTGGTCAAGATGGTCAAGAGCTGAAGAATCTTTTGCTGACCACCACTTAATTGATAAGGACTCTTATCAAGTGCCTGCTCCAGATCAAAATATCGTAAAGCTTGAAGTATCCGCTGATTTTTTTCAGAGTCTGAACTATCTAATTGAAGTTCCTCTCGCAGACTGACTCGGATAAACTGTTTCTCAGCTTCCTGAACAACACCCGTCAGGTCACGGTACAAACTCTTTTTCTTTTTCAGGACTGTCCCCTTCCAGGTAATGCGCCCCTTATACTTTTGAAATTGAAGAATAGACCGAAAGAGGGTGGATTTCCCGACACCATTGTCACCCAAGATACAGGAAATTCCTTGGTGAAATGTAAAATTCACAATCGAAAAGAGGGGACGCTTATCCAGCTCACAAGTCGTTCGATCCATATGGAACAGTTCCGGGCTAGAAGCAACATTCTTTGAAGAAACCTGTGTCATCTCAGAGGTAGGGATTTGATTTATTTTCCTTAGTTGTCCGTCTCTTAGCTCCACCATATGGTCGATATAGGCTTCATAATCAGATAAATCATGGTCGCACAAAATAACTGTCTTCCCATCAGAGACCAACTCTTTTAGAATCTCCAATATCTCTATCCTACTCTTGCGGTCAATGGAAGCGAAGGGCTCATCCAAGAGATAGACCCTAGGATTCATAGCAAAGAGAACAGCTAAAGCAGCCTTTTGCTTTTCCCCTCCTGATAAGTGATGGATGGGACGGTGCAAGATTTTCTCACAGCGACATTGCTGGACCACCTCTGCTATTTTAGAATCAATTTCCTGAATGGGATGGCCGATATTTTCCAAGCTAAAAATCAACTCCTCAAACAAGTTCTCCATGGTAAATTGATGATTGGGATTTTGAAAGAGAATACCAACCGTCTGGACACGTTCGATGATAGAAAACTGACTGACCTCGCTCCCATCTATCAGGACTTGACCACTATAGGGAAGAGAACTGACTTGGGCAATCATTTGAAAGAGGCTCGATTTTCCAGACCCACTACTTCCAACCAACAAGGTAAAGGCTTGCTCATGAAAAGTAAAATCAAGCGGCTCAGAGAAGATTGGGGACTGAATCGCTCGTAGTTCCAACCCCATCTATGCCTTGCCCCCAGCTGCAAACTGATGATAAAGTTTGACAATGGCACGAACCAAGATGGTGCAGAAGAAAAAGACGGAAATAAAACGTACCACTAGTAAGGAAAGAACAAAAGGAAGGGAGAAGGCATAGTAACCTAACTTAATGTATTCATAGACAAAGCTAACAAGCGTAATCCCAATACTATTGGCAGTTAGAGAGAGCCAACTTTCATAGCGATTCTTGGTTACGATAAAACCAAGTTCACTTCCCAAACCTTGAACCAAACCAGACAAAAGAGCGCCTAGACCGAATTGGCTACCATAAAGGACTTCAGCAAGCGCAGCTAGTACTTCTCCAATCGTTGCACTTCCCACTCTTGGAACAAAAATGGCAGCAATAGGCGCAGCCATACACCAGAGACCAAAGAGGATTTCATTGGCAAAGGCCTGTAAACCAAGAGGTGCTAAAATCAGAGTGAGAATATCAAACAGATAGCCTGACCCCACAAAAACGCCACCAAAAAAGATAGACAAGAAAGCAAGTAAGATAACATCTTTTAACTGCCATTTTTTCAACATAAAAAACTCCTTTTTTAAAGAAAAGTGGGGCATTCAATGTGAGCTACCTAAATGCTTTGTATCATCTTCATCCAGTTTCGTAAAAGAAAAAACTCTAATTACAGATAGGAATTAGAGTTTAGCTTACAAGATTAGACAGTTCTTTTCGACATACGAAAAAAACTTCTCACATTTCCCTTCGCCAGTATTAACTGTATCAGGTTCAATGGGTATCATCTCAGCCTAAAGCACCCCAAATGTCTTTATTATTTAATTATATAATTATTTTAACAAACGATTTATTCCAGTTCAAGAAATTGAACTGAAAATACAACCTTGCACTCACAAAGATAGCAGATCTTTCTTTTTCACAAAACAAATGACTTGTTTGATAGATTAGCCATTTGAGCTAAATCTAGGCATAGCTTTTTAGAAAAGGGAAACTTCCACTGACTTAGAATCCAAGGATCGATACCTATTGTTCACTCATTTCCCGAACAGTTTTTTCTATATTTTTTGCATACGATATTGCTGAAATGATTGAAACACCGTCAACATTGGTCATCATAATGTCTTTAATATGTTTCGTCTGTATCCCACCAATTGCAACTAAGGGCATTTGTGGCAATAGTTTTCTCATCAATTTAAGACCTTCATAACCTATAGCACCACCAGCATCATCTTTTGACTGGGTATCAAATACAGGACCAACACCAACATAATCTACATATTCAACTTTTGATTGTTGAAATTCTTCCTCGTTTTTTATAGAAAGACCAATTATTTTATCTGGCATCAATTTTCTAATTTCATCAACTCCAAGGTCATCCTGTCCTACATGTACGCCATCAGCGTCAATTTCCATTGCCAAATCAATATCATCATTAACAATAAACGGCACATTGTATTTTTTACAAAGAGCCTGTAGTTTTATTGCTAATTCGACTTTTTCTATACCTTTCAGGGCTCCCTCACCTTTTTCACGGAATTGAAATAAGGTTATACCACCTTTTAAGGCTTCCTCAACGACCTTATATAGATCTTTTCCTTGGCAAGTAGTCGTTCCACAAATAAAATATAGTTTTAGTAATTCTTTATGAAACATTTTACTTCACTCTTTTGAATTCCTTTACATCTTCATCTGTAATCTCGTATAAGGCATTTATAAATTCAACTTTAAATGTTCCAGGAAGATGTCCATTTGGACGTTTTTCTGCCATTTCTCCAGCGATATTGTAAACCAACATTGCTGTTTCTAATGATTTTAATTCTTGACCTTTTTCAAGTCCGATAAAGCTTGCTACTACAGCACCTAATAAGCATCCTGTCCCAATAACTTTTGGCATCATGGCACTACCATTATGAATCGTTACCACTTCTCCATTTACCGCAATAGCATCCACTTCACCTGTTACTACAATTGGAATATTGAACTTCTCATTTGCTGCTAGAGCAATTTCTTCAATATTATCTACGCCCGCACTATCTACTCCTTTAGATGCCACATTTATACCTACTAAAGAAGCAATCTCTCCAGCATTCCCTCTAATCGCTGCTAGTTTGTAATTGTTAATTAGATCATCTGCTACTTTTTTTCTATATTCTCCTGCTCCACAGGCTACAGGATCTAAAACTGCTGGGACATTATATTTCTCTGCAATTTTCAGAGCAGCTTGGTATAATTTCCAATTTTCATCTGTCAATGTTCCTATGTTTATTAATAAACCTCCAGCATACTTTAACAAATCCTCTAAATCTGCTGGAAACTCACTCATGGCTGGTGATGCACCCAGTGCTACTAATCCATTTGCTGTGAAATTTTTTACTACATCATTGGTTATGCAAATGACCAAAGGTGCTTTTTCTTTTAATAATTTTAAACTTGTCATATTGAAATCCTTCCTTTTCACTTTATACAATCTACTGATTTCGATTTATCTCTATCTTTCGTTAAGAAATTTTTCAGTTACATTGAATGATTTATGCTCAATGAAAATCAAAGAGCAAACTAGGAAGCTAGCCGCAGGCTGCTCAAAGCACTGCTTTGAGGTTGTAGATAAGACTGACGAAGTCAGTCACATATATAATCTAAGGTGAAGCTGACGTGGTTTGAAGAGATTTTCGAAGAGAATTATCTCATCAAATTTGTAAATATCCTAAACCTTCTCTAGGCGTCATAACCAATATCAAAAAAGGCTAATTCTAAAGCGACCGCTTGATTCCAGCGTTGCTGAAGTTCTGTCAAATCTTCTCGACCTTTTCCGACACGATTGAGTTCGTCAACCAGAAATTGAACCCACTCTGCAAAGAAAGGACCTCTGTGGAGATTGATCCATTCCGAATGAATATAGGCTTCAGGTAGAGCCAAATCTTTAGAACCCCAGTCTAAATAGAGACCTTCTGCAATGACCAGCATGACCAAAAGATGGGCATAGTCTGATGAAGACACAGCAGAATACATAAGCTGCTGAAAGGCTTTTGTTACAGGATGCAAGGTCACTTCCAGATAGTCATTCTCAGATACTTTTAACTCTTTGAAAGCCTTTTGGAAATAACCGTCTTCATCTGCTTCAAGAAAGCCTAGTTGCTTGGCAAAACGAAGCTTGGATTCAAGCTGGTCTGCGTGGGCTACGCAGGCACCCAGCATGGATAAGAAGGCATCAAAGAAGTGATAATCTTGAATTAGGTAGTCTTTTAAGACCTTATTCTCAATTTTCCCCGCAAAAAGTTCCTTAACAAAACGATGATTGATTGCATCCTGCCAATCCTTCTGACTGCTTTTTAATAATTCTCCAACAATCAAACCTGGCTCAAATGCATAGTCTTGTGTTTCCATATTTACTTTTCCTCTCTTTACTCGTTCGTAATCAACAAAACATCAAGAAAATCCTAGTTTTACTTGACCTTTTTAAAGAAAATCAAGGGCGTTCAAGAAGAGCTACCTAAATGCTTTGTATCACCGTCATCTAGCTTATATGAACAAAAAAACTCCAATTACAATCAAGAATTAGAGTTTAGCTTACAAGATTAGATTGTTCATTTCGCCACACGAAAAAACGTTTCACATTTCCCTTCGCCAGTCTTAACTGTAGCAGGTTCAATGGGTATCATCTCAGCCTAAAGCACCCCAAATGTCTTTATTATTTAATTACTGCACCAGTATAGCAAAAAATGAAAGCCCTAGCAAGATATTTGATTAGAAAATATATTTATATTGTTTTTAATGGTGATTTCTTCCTCCTATAGACGAAGAAAAACCTCCACATCAAGTGGAGGCAAGTTGTTTTATCAATACAATTTTAAGTCACGTGGGTCAACTGGGAAGGTTGGGTTGTATGGGTTGTGACGGAGTTTGAAGTGTTTGACATCTTCAATAGTCTGAGTTCCAGACAACTGCATAACTGTCTTCAATTCCGCATTCAAGTGTTCAAAGACTTGACGCACACCAACACTACCGCCGAGAGCTAAGCCATAGATAACCGGGCGACCAATAGCTACCAAGTCTGCTCCTGAAGCCAAGGCTTTAAAGACGTGTTGACCACGACGAATACCTGAGTCAAAGACGATTGGCACACGTTTGTCAACTGCTTCTGCTACTTCTTGAAGTGAGTCAAAGGCAGCTGGTCCACCATCGATTTGGCGACCACCATGGTTGGTTACCCAGATACCAGAAGCACCTGCAGCAAGCGAACGTTCAACATCCTCACGGCATTGTGGTCCCTTGACATAAACAGGAAGTCCTGAGTATTCAGAGATAAATTCTACATCACGTGGAGACAATCGTTGTTTAGCTGATTTGTAAACAAAATCCATTGATTTTCCAGCACCTTCTGGAAGGTATTCCTCAACAATCGGCATGCCAACTGGGAAGACAAAACCATTACGCTTATCAACCTCACGATTCCCCCCTACAGTAGCATCTGCCGTCAAGACAATCGCTTTATAACCTTCAGCTTTCACACGGTCCATGATGTGGCGGTTGATTCCGTCATCTTTACTAAAGTAAAATTGGAACCAATGAGGTGTCCCTTGAAGGGCTTCCGTAATTTCTGGAAGGTCGACAGTAGAGTAAGAGCTGGTTGTATAAAGAGAACCAAACTCATGCACACCACGCGCAGTCGCCACTTCACCCTGTTCATTTGCTAATTTATGAGCCGCAACAGGCGCCATAATGATTGGTGAAGACAATTTTTCGCCTGCAAATTCAATCTCTGTACTTGGATTTTCTACATTGCAGAGTGTATGAGGAACGATGAGCTTGTGGTTAAAGGCGCGAATATTCTCACGTAAAGTAAAAGTATCTTCCGCCCCACTAGCGATATAGCCAAATGCTGCTTTAGGAATAACTTGTTGCGCCATTGGTTCCAAATCATAGGTATTGATGAAGTCTACATGGCCTTCTGCATTGCTTGTTTTGTATGACATAAAATGTCCTCCTTAATAAGTAAGCGTTTACTTTGTATATTACAAAAATATCTTAACTCTTTTTTCAAAACTTTTCAAATATTTTGTTTGGAAATTTCAGAAATTTTATGTCTATGATAAAAAATCCTTATAAGGGCAATAAAAAATAGATATTATCCAAAGGAGATTTTAAGTGCTACAATAACTGTATTATTTCTAGATGGGAGGTTCTATTTTTGGATTGGTCCATTGTTGAACAATATCTACCACTATATCAAAAGGCATTTCTTCTAACCTTGCATATTGCAGTTTGGGGAATTTTGGGATCCTTTCTGCTCGGTTTAATCGTTAGTATCATCCGGCATTACCGCATCCCTGTTTTGGCGCAAGTAGCGACAGCCTATATTGAATTGTCACGTAATACGCCCCTTTTGATTCAACTCTTCTTTCTCTACTTCGGACTTCCCCGAATCGGGATTGTCCTATCTTCAGAAGTCTGTGCCACTTTAGGACTGGTCTTTTTAGGAGGCTCCTATATGGCAGAATCTTTCCGAAGTGGGCTGGAAGCCGTCAGTCAAACCCAGCAGGAGATTGGGTTAGCTATCGGTCTGACACCTATACAGGTCTTTCGCTATGTGGTTCTTCCGCAAGCAACAGCGGTGGCACTCCCCTCTTTTAGTGCCAATGTCATTTTCCTCATCAAGGAAACCTCTGTTTTCTCAGCAGTGGCTTTGGCCGACCTCATGTACGTTGCCAAGGACTTGATTGGACTCTATTATGAGACAGACATTGCGCTAGCTATGTTGGTAGTTGCTTATCTGATGATGCTGCTACCCATCTCACTGGTCTTTAGCTGGATAGAAAGGAGGCTCCGCCATGCAGGATTCGGGAATCCAAGTACTCTTTCAGGGAAATAATCTCCTGAGAATCTTACAGGGACTAGGCGTTACGATTGGAATATCCATCCTGTCTGTCCTCTTATCCATGATGTTCGGAACAGTCATGGGGATCATCATGACCTCCCATTCTAGAATCGTACGATTTTTGACACGATTGTATCTGGAATTCATCCGTATCATGCCCCAGCTTGTGCTACTCTTCATCGTTTACTTTGGCTTGGCTCGAAACTTTAATATCAATATCTCAGGTGAGACTTCAGCTATTATCGTTTTTACCCTCTGGGGAACAGCTGAAATGGGGGACTTAGTCCGTGGAGCTATCACTTCCCTCCCTAAACATCAGTTTGAAAGTGGACAAGCACTGGGCTTGACCAATATTCAACTTTACTACCACATCATCATCCCACAGGTCTTGAGAAGACTACTTCCACAAGCGATCAATCTTGTCACTCGGATGATTAAAACGACTTCCTTGGTTGTCCTGATTGGGGTTGTTGAAGTGACCAAGGTTGGACAACAAATCATCGATAGCAATCGCTTGACTATCCCAACTGCTTCCTTTTGGATTTATGGAACCATTCTGGTCTTGTATTTCTCAGTTTGCTTTCCTATTTCCAAACTATCCACTCACTTAGAAAAACATTGGAGGAACTAAATGTCTGAAACTATCTTAGAAATCAAGGAACTCAAAAAATCCTTCGGAGACAATCCCATCCTCCAAGGACTTTCTTTAGATATTAAAAAGGGAGAAGTTGTCGTTATCCTAGGGCCATCTGGTTGTGGGAAAAGTACTCTCCTTCGTTGCCTCAATGGCTTAGAAAGTATTCAAGGTGGAGATATTCTGCTAGATGGTCAGTCTATCGTTGAAAATAAAAAAGATTTTCACCTAGTTCGCCAAAAGATTGGCATGGTCTTTCAAAGTTATGAACTCTTTCCCCATCTGGATGTCCTACAAAACCTCATCCTAGGCCCTATCAAGGCTCAGGGAAGAGATAAGAAGGAAGTAACGGAAGAAGCTTTGCAATTACTGGAACGTGTCGGATTGCTAGATAAACAACATAGCTTTGCTCGTCAATTATCTGGTGGACAGAAGCAACGGGTTGCAATTGTCCGTGCCCTCCTCATGCATCCAGAAATTATCCTCTTTGACGAAGTGACTGCTTCGCTAGATCCAGAAATGGTACGTGAGGTGCTAGAACTCATCAATGACTTGGCTCAAGAAGGTCGCACCATGATTTTAGTAACTCATGAAATGCAGTTTGCCCAAGCCATTGCAGACCGCATTATCTTCCTAGACCAAGGGAAAATCGCTGAAGAAGGAACGGCTCAAGCCTTCTTTACCAATCCGCAAACCAAACGAGCTCAGGAATTTTTAAACGTCTTTGACTTTAGCCAATTTGGCTCATATCTATAAAGGAGATTTTTATGAAACTACTCAAACCACTCTTAACTGTTTTGGCACTTGCCTTTGCCCTCATCTTTGTTACAGCTTGTAGCTCAGGTGGAAATGCTGGTTCATCATCTGGAAAAACCACTGCCAAGGCTCGCACTATCGATGAAATCAAAAAAAGCGGTGAGCTACGAATCGCCGTATTTGGAGACAAGAAACCATTTGGTTATGTTGACAATGACGGTTCTTATCAAGGTTACGACATCGAGTTGGGAAACCAGCTGGCCCAAGACCTAGGTGTCAAGGTTAAATACGTTTCAGTCGATGCTGCCAACCGTGCTGAATACTTGATTTCAAACAAGGTGGATATTACCCTTGCCAACTTTACAGTAACTGACGAACGCAAGAAACAAGTTGATTTTGCCCTTCCATATATGAAAGTTTCTCTGGGTGTCGTATCACCTAAGACTGGTCTCATTACAGACGTCAAACAACTTGAAGGTAAAACCTTGATTGTCACAAAAGGAACGACGGCTGAGACTTATTTTGAAAAAAATCATCCAGAAATCAAACTTCAAAAATACGACCAATACAGCGACTCTTACCAAGCCCTTCTTGACGGACGTGGAGATGCCTTTTCAACTGACAATACGGAAGTCCTAGCTTGGGCGCTTGAAAACAAAGGATTTGAAGTAGGAATTACTTCCCTCGGTAATCCAGATACCATTGCAGCGGCAGTTCAAAAAGGGAACCAAGAATTGCTAGACTTCCTCAATAAAGATATTGAAAAATTAGGTAAGGAAAACTTCTTCCACAAGGCCTATGAAAAAACACTCCACCCAACCTACGGTGACGCTGCTAAAGCAGATGACCTAGTTGTTGAAGGTGGAAAAGTCGACTAATACTCATGAAATCACAAAAAGAAATCAGGTAAGCCTAGTGACTACCTGATTTTCTATGTCTTAAGCATTTTGCCAATTTTCTTGGTCTTCTTTAAAGCGTTTTAGAAGATCGAGTCCTTCTGGTGTGATATAGCCTTCTTCTTGGGCTAGATGGATAAGCTCACTATAGTTTGAAAGTGTTACCAATTTCACGCCAGCATCCGCAAAGTTCTTATCTGCTTTTGGCAATTGGTAGCTGAAAATCGCTACTACTCCAAGCACATCTGCTCCTTCGCGTTTAGCGGCTGCTACGGCCTCGAGAACAGAACCACCAGTTGAAATGAGGTCTTCAACCACTACCATTTTTTGACCCTGAGCTACACGGCCTTCAATTTGATTACCAGCTCCATGGTCTTTTGGTTTGCTACGGATGTAGGCAAATGGTAAATTCATCTTATCAGCAATGATGGCTCCGTGAGGAATCCCTGCTGTCGCAGTTCCTGCAATCACCTCAACCTCAGGAAAGGCTTCTTTGATAGCATCCACAAAACCATTTTCAATGAGAGTACGAGTTTCTGGATAGGCTAATGTCACACGATTATCAGTATAAATCGGCGACTTGATACCAGATGCCCAAGTGAAAGGCTCCTCTGGTTTGAGGTAAACGGCTTGGATTTTCAAGAGGTGGCTAGCGATATCTTTAGCAAGTGTCATGGTATTCTCCTTTTATTTTTCTAATCTAGTTCTTTAATTCCAGTCCTGTGTCCATTCATCCTTGATGGCATGATAAGCTGCAACAGGATTTTCAGCTTGGGTAATGGGACGTCCCACCACGATATAGTCACTACCGATTTGATAGGCATCCGCTGGCGTCATCACGCGTTTTTGGTCTCCAACTGCAGCACCTGTAGGACGAATGCCCGGTGTCAGACAGATAAACTCTAGATTGGTAGCCTGTTTGATGACTTGCACTTCCTGAGCCGAGCAAACGACACCGTCCAAACCCGCTTCAGCTGTCTTCTTGGCATAATGAATCACAGACTCTTGCAGGCTGGTTTGGATATTTTGAAAGTTCTGCATCTGAGCTTCTGAGGTTGATGTCAGCTGCGTTACAGCGATCAATTTGGCTTGACTTCCAAGACCTTCACGCGCAGCCTTCATCATCTCTACACCTCCAGCAGCATGAACATTGGTCATATCCACACCAAGCTGAGACAGGACCTTCATAGCTGATTTGACTGTATTGGGAATGTCATGCAACTTGAGATCCAAAAAGACACTGTGACCCAAATCTTTCAAGTAAGACACAATCTCAGGCCCCGTTGCGTAATAAAGCTCCATCCCTACCTTTAGATAAAGGCTTTCTTCTGCTGGAAAAAGAGCTAAGAATTCCTTGACCGCCTCAAAACTAGGAAAATCAAGAGCAATGACTGGACGATGTTCTCGCATAGGTTTCTCCTTTTACCTTTGCTAGTGAGAGAGTCTGGCCACAAGAAGCCACGAAAAAAGGAACCTGCCAACAGCAAGGTTCCACGAAAAATGGGTAGTCTCCACCCTTTCACCGTCTAACCTTAGCTGCCTCTCTGGACTGCTTTAAAGGTTTTTTACTATTCTATTATTTCTACTAGCACTTGTCAAGTAAAAACATGGCAACTAAAGAGAGCTATAGAAGAAAAGCTAAACCTAGCGACGCGATGAGCGCTGGGTCGTTTGGTTTCGATTGCTCTGTTCCTCTTGTTTTTTCTGTTCTTCTTCTAAACGTTTACGTTCTTCTTCCTGCTTTTTCTCAGCTTCCTTAGCCTCTTGTTTGGCTTTTTCCTCAGCCTCCATAATTAATTTATCCGCCACTGTGTAACTGTAAATTCCAGCTTCCATATCGACCACACTTGGTTCTGACAATTGAGGCTTAATCTTGCTGTAATAAGGCAGTTTCTTACTCATTTCAGAAAGGGGAACCAAGACTTCGTCTGAATCATTCATAGTCAATCGAATTAAATCTGATGTTACCTTGCTTGGGGCTAGTTCCACCTTTTCAATAGCCGCCTTAAGTTCTGGGCTAATTTGAGCAAGTTCTGAGACAAAAGCCTTGATTTGTTCGCTGTCATTAAAGAGAACTGATAAATAAGTTTCTGGTAAACTGACCAGGCTCACAGAACTGGTCTCAAGCTGACCACTGGAAAGAATAGGATAATGGTTTTCACCAGAAATATAGTAGGCCACAATATCATATTCCTTAACCTTGATAGTGAACTTAGTTGGAAATTGATAAACAAGCTGAGCTGATTCAACCCAATAGTTAGACTTGATCCGCTCTTCATATTTTGCCTTGTCTAGCAAAAGGTTAATCGTATAATCCGAATCCTGAATGCCTGAAGCCTGTCGGATATCATCAGCCGTAGTTTGCACCGTTCCCTCAACACGGATATCCTTCATGGTCGCATAAGGACTGAGTAAGTAAGCAGAGATAATCAATAAAAGCAGACTTGGAAATAAAATCGTTAGAGCTCGCAAGATATGGAGGCCAGGAATCTTTGCTTTGGCTGGTTTTTCTTTTATAGCCTTTTTATCCTGGTCCTCGTCCTCTTTAGATCCTGATTCTTCTATCTCTTTTTCCTCTTTGTCACCCTCTGAGGATTCTACTTTTTCCTCAGACTCTTCCTTAGCTGCTTCTGAGTCTTCATGGTCTGTTTCACTCTCCTGGTCCTCTGATTTCTCAGATTCTTCTCCCATTTGAGCTTGTCTTTCCTTTTCCTTCTCCTCAGCTAGGGCCACCTCTTCTTCAGCCTTCTTTTTTAGATATTCTTGGTTCCGTTTCTGCCATTCTGATAACTCTTTAAATTCTTCGAGGATTTCTTTGCCCTCATTTTTCTTATCTTTTGACATTTACTTTCCTTATGATAAATCTTTTTTCAACAATTGATAAAAATCTGCTAGAGATTTCAATTCCTTTGAAGCCTTCATCTTAGCTTGGTAGTCTTCCTTGTGACTTAGTAAGTGAGAAAGCTTCTCTTCTAAACTGTCCAAGGTCAAATCGCTTTCTTGAAGCTCTTCTGCATAGCCTTTTTTTACAAAGTAAGCCGCATTTTCAATCTGGTCACCACGACTTGCTTCACGACCAAGTGGCACAATAACATGCAATTTTGCCATGGCTAAGAGCTCAAAAATCGTATTGGCACCACCACGTGTCACAACAATATCAGCCAATTCCATCAAGGGTTGATAGAGATTGGTCACGTAGTCGACACGAAAGAGATTTTGGCTCAACTCGTTCAGACTAGAATCTCCAGTTAGATTGATAATATTGTAGCGCTCTGTCAGTTCTTTCTTATGGTCTGTCACCAATTGGTTAAAGACACGAGCGCCCGCAGAACCACCGACAAACAATACAGTTGGCAATTGGGGATTAAAGTGGGTTTGAATATCCACCAATTCATCTGGTTCTAGAGTTTTTTGATCTGAAACCTTGGTCACTGCTCCCACATGCTCAACCTTAGACAAACTTGAAGCTTGCTCAAATGTTGAATACATCTTCATCGCAAATTTATAGGCGATTTTATTGGCCAAGCCCATAGACAGGTCAGATTCGTGAATAAAGACTGGCACTCCTGACACACGCGCAGCGATAACAGGCGGTACTGAGACAAAGCCTCCCTTTGAAAAAAGTGCTTGTGGACGAAGTCGTAACATGATAAAGAGCGATTGGACAATTCCCCAACCAACTTTAAAGACGTCCAGCATATTTTGCCAAGAGAAATAGCGACGCAATTTGCCAGTCGCAATGGAGTGGAAAGTGACATCCAAGCCTGACTTGAGGATTTCTTGGTGTTCGATCCCACGCTTGTCCCCTATATAGTGGACTTCCCAACCATCTTCGATGAACTTGGGCATTAACAAAAGATTGAGGGTCACGTGTCCAACCGTCCCCCCACCTGTAAAGACAATTTTTTTCATATTATTCCTTTAACTCCGCTACTGTGTCGATAAAGAGGTCGCCACGTACTTCAAAGTTAGCATACATATCCCAGCTGGCATTGGCAGGACTAAGAAGAACCACATCTCCTTGGGTCGCAAATTCATAGGCCTTGCGGGTTGCATCTGCAATATCAGTCGCATCCACATAAGCCACACCAGCCTTATCTGCTGCCCGTTTGACACGTTCTGCAGACTGACCGAGGATGACCATCTTCTTAAGTCCAGTAATGTCTGGCACCAATTCGTCAAACTCATTGCCACGGTCCAAACCACCTGCAATCAAAATGACCTTGCTGTTGTCAAATCCTGACAAGGCTTTTTGAGTAGCCAAGATATTGGTTGACTTGCTATCATTATAGAATTTGACACCCTTGATTTCATCCACAAATTGGAGACGGTGTTTGACACCACCAAAGGCTGAAAGAGTTTCCTTGATGGTTTGGTTGTCTACACCACGAAGCTTGGCTACAGCAATCGTCGCAAGGGCATTTTCTACATTGTGGCTACCTGGAACTCCGATTTCGCTAGCTGCCATGACCACTTCTCCACGGAAGTAGAGCTGACCATCTTCCAAATAAGCTCCATCAACCTTTTCAAATGTTGAAAATGGTACAACAGTGGCTTGTGTTTTGCTAGCCAATTCTTTTGCCAAGTCTTGGTTAAAGTTCAAGACAAGGAAATCATCTGCTGTCATCTTGTTCTGGATATTCCACTTGGCTGCCACATATTCCTCAAAAGAACCATGATAATCGATATGAGTTGGCATGAGGTTGGTAATAACCGCAATCTCAGGATGGAATTCTTGAACACCCATCAGTTGGAAAGAAGAAAGCTCCATGACAAGCGTGTCCTTGTCTGTAGCACTTTGAGCCACTTGACTGGCAGGATAGCCAATATTTCCTGATAAGAGACCATGTTGGCCAGCAGCAGTCAAAACGTCCCCAATCATCGTCGTTGTGGTTGTTTTTCCATTTGAACCTGTGATACCGATAATTGGCGCTTCTGAAATCAAGTAAGCCAATTCCACCTCAGTCAAGACTGGAATTCCCTTAGCCAACGCCTTTTCAATCATGGGATTGCTGTAGGGGATACCTGGATTTTTCACCATAAGGGCAAACTCTTCATCCAAGAGTTCCAAAGGATGGCCACCTGTAATGACCTTGATCCCTTCTTCCAGCAAACTTTGCGCAGCTGGATTGTCCTCGAAAGGTTTCCCGTCATTTACCGTCACAATGGCACCTAGCTTATCCAACAAACGAGCTGCAGATTCACCAGACTTGGCCAAACCTAAAACAAGGACTTTCTTATTTTTAAATTGATCTATTACTTTCATGTCTCGAACTCCATTTCTACTCCTACTATTTTACCATTTTTATGGAAATAAAAAAGCCACAAAGTGTGTTTGTGACTCTTTCTTCTAACTGATACTCTTCGAAAATCAAATTCAAACCACGTCAGCTTCGCCTTGCCGTACTCAAGTACAGCCTGCGGCTAGCTTCCTAGTTTGCTTTTTGATTTTCATTGAGTATGAATCTTGCCATATCATCTATGTGATAAATCGGTAACTCGAATAACTTGGTCCACTTGTTCCCAAATAAGAGGATTGTGGGTCGCAATAATAATGGTCCGATTCGGATTTTTTAAAGATTCTAGGATAGAAAGTAATTCCTCAGAGTTTTTGGGGTCTAGCGACGCAGTTGGTTCATCTGCGAGGATCAAAGGCGGATCCTTTAAAATTATCTTCGCTAGTGCAACACGTTGTGCTTCTCCTCCTGATAACTCAAATATAGGTTGCTTTAAATCCAAATAGGATAGGTTTACACGATTTAGAGCTTGTTTCATCAAAGAGATTTTCTCTTTTTCTTTCAACTTTTTACCAACTAAACCCAGATTGAGATTCTCTTTGACGGTTTGGCTTTCAATTAAGCCAAAATCTTGAAATAAGTATCCCAAGTAATCTCTAAAGAAAACAGAAGGCTTGATGTCTTTAAGAGAGGTACCATCATAGATGATTTGCCCTTTGTCATATGGCTCTAATCGTCCAATCATATTCAAGAGTGTTGTCTTACCACAGCCACTTGTACCGATTAAGGCATAAATTTTCCCACCTTCAAAATGAAGATTCGTATCTGAAAATAGCTGACGGCTTCCAAACTTTTTAGATATATTCTTTAGTTCAATCATCCTATTTTCCTTTCATAATTGTCATAGAAACACGAGATTCTTTATGAGCTTGACGGTAAAGCGTCAAAACTGCACTAGCTAGAAAGACTAATAAAGTGAGCAAACCAATCACCAAGTCTCGACTGCTTAAAATAAAGAGACTAGCACCAAATACAAAACTGGCAAATTGGCTAACCATATACTGAGCATGTGTTTCAAAAAATCGTAAACCTGAAATTCGTTTAATCAAGATATCTCGACGGAATTGCTCGAAATATAGAAGATTGACAGAATAAAAGAGTAACAAGGAACTAGCTATCCCCACAATAGCTCCTAAGATTAAAGTTGCTGTTTCAGTTTGAACTTCATTATAACGAGTTAGATAAACACTTCTTCCTTCTTTAAGATAGGATACTTGCTCATAAATTCCTGCATTTTTCAAGAGTTTAATCCCATCTTCATATCCTTTGACAAAGATATTCTTACCAGCATTGATAGACCAACTAGATTTGGAAATGATACTATCACCTGTAGATGTTGGAGTAAATACAACTAAAATCGGATCAGTTAAGTACTGGATGGATACTGGGCTTTCACCGTTATTATAAATAAATCGCTTTTCTCCAGTTGGAAGATAGCTAACAATCGCTCTCATTTCATACTCTAAAGGAGCACTTGCCTCCTCACCAGATTTTCCATAATAACTCAATCTTTCTTCAAAAGCTTTCTTAAGTTCTGCTTCCTGTGAACGAAGAGATTCTGGTAATAAGAGTCCAAACTCCCCTTTTTGAAGATGAGCTAGTTTCTGTCTAGTATCATCATTTACAGTAACATTTTCCTTGTCCAAATAACTGGGACTAACATAGAGCGTATTAGCATCTGGACTATAGGTATCCAGTGTCTCTCCCTGTTCATTTTTTCCTTGAGGATTTGCAAAATGAATGAGATTATCTTTTACAAATAGAGCCTGTTCTTCTTCGATTGCTTCCTTGGCAAAGGCATACCACTTATTCTGATTTTCTGTATCTTTTACTCTATCACCTAAGCCAAAGGAAATCTGGTAATAGTCTGCTCTGTCCTGCCATGCTTGTTTTGAAATTTCAAGTTCTTTCAATCGTTGGTAAGACGTCAAGCCTGTCTTAACAGCGTAGCCCACTGTAAAAACAGCTACTAACTGACACAATAGGGTTAAAGCCATCAGGCGTTTAAGGGGTAATCTTCCCTTAATAACGGGAACTAATGCTTTATAACTCAAACTCATTAGATAAAGGAGCATTAGTAAAATTGAAATCCCCAATAAAAACAAAAGATAGAAACTAATCCCAAAACCATAGGTGGCTAACAAGATAGGATAAAACAAACCTTGACTAAAAAGAACGACTCCCCCACCTAGGAAGGAAAGGAGGGCTGATAGAAGGAGCCATTTGATATCAGTAGATAAAGAATGCCCCATGATGGATAAGAGAGTCTGACCAGAAAAGAGTTTTATACCTGCAGCTCTCATTTCCTTAATCCGAGTGATAATCACTAGAGCAAAGAAAGATAAGCCAAATATTGCTAAACTAATTAAAATAAGGGGAATTAGTAACATCCTAAAAGCAAGAGAATAGGGCGGTGTCTTTCGGTCAGGAATTGCTTTATAACCCAAATCTCCTAATTTATCGGCTAGCTTTTCTTTCGTCAAGGAGCCTGACAAAAGGAGATAACTATTTAGCGGATCACTACGTTCACGATTTTCTTGGCTAGCTTCTTGGAATTCTTTTGGTAATGTTCCCTGACCATAAGTTGCATAAGTAAAGTGAGTCGTCCCATCCTTACTCGGCTCTACAATTCTTCTAGCTATTAAACTCTGTTCTGAGTTTGCAAAATTCTCCAATTCCTGTTCAAATACCTCACGCGTCGGTTCCTGAGTATCCTTTTTGACACGAAGTAAGGAGACGGAATCATAGCTTGCATACAAATATTGTGGCGCACGTAAGACAATAATCCAAGCAAGGAAGAAGCTGAGAAAAAAAGTTGATAGTAATATGAATAGTTTCTTCATAGTAGACTCCTTGTATAAGAGAATAACCCTATAGAACAAAGATTTTATCTTTTATAAATCCTTAGAATTATATCCCTATTTTAATCAATCACACCCTGAACAACAAGACAATAATACTCTTCAAAAATCTCTTCAAACCGCGTCAACGTCGCCTTGCCGTAGATATATGTAACTGACTTCGTCAGTCTTATCTACAACCTCAAAGCAGTGCTTTGAGCAACCTGCGGCTAGCTTCCTAGTTTGCTCTTTGATTTTCATTGAGTATAAATTTAATCCTTTCTTATTTTGAAAACGATTTCTTATAACTTAAGTATATCACTTTCTATATAATCTATCAACATATTTTACTAAGATATCATTAGTAATAGAATTTTAAAGCTTCCTTAGAAATAGATGTCAGTAAGGATTTTTATTTCAGTTTTCCCCATTCATACTATCCAAGTAAAAGAGATAATATTGACTAAAAGGCAATTCAAACTATTGTAAAATTACTACAAAAAAAGAGAGCCGAAACTCTCTTTTATCTTCTTTTACTTTTATGGACCGACATGAGGGTAATATCTCGCAAGCTAAAGTATGCTAGGAAGAGCATGGCGATTGCGATAAAGAATTCCGTCGGTAACTGAAAGATTTGCAGGACAGACAGCATCAGCAAAATCAAAAGTGCTACGAAAGCAAAGACGACAAGAACGATATTGACTGTTCCTTTAATGCTTTCTGGTGTCGCAAATACATAGAGTAGTAATAAGAGGATTCCTATGATTAAATAAACCATCTTTATCTCTTTCTAGCTCTTATTCAGCTGATTTTTTCTTCTTGTTAGCTTTCTCACGCTCTGCCTTGTTAAGGATTTGTTTACGCAAACGGATAGACTCAGGCGTTACTTCCATATACTCATCGTCGTTCAAGAACTCAAGAGACTCTTCAAGTGTCAAGATACGAGGTGTCTTGATTACAGCTGTTTGGTCCTTAGTAGCTGAACGAACGTTGGTCATTTGTTTTGCCTTAGTGATGTTAACTGTCAAGTCATTTTCACGAGAGTTTTCACCAATAATCATTCCTTCATAAACCTCAGTACCTGGGTTGACAAAGATTGTACCACGTTCTTCAATAGACATGATTGAGTAAGTTGTAGCCTTACCAGCATCGATAGAAACAAGGGCACCACGATGACGACCACCAATTTCACCTGGAATCAATGGCAAGTACTGGTCGAAGGTATGGTTAATGATACCGTAACCACGAGTCATTGACAAGAACTCAGTTGAGTATCCAATCAAACCACGCGCTGGAACAAGGAAGACCAAACGAGTTTGACCATTACCAGTTGAAATCATATCCAACATTTCACCCTTACGTTCAGAAAGGCTTTGGATAACAGAACCTTGGTATTCTTCTGGAGTATCGATTTGAACACGTTCAAATGGTTCACATTTAACACCGTCGATTTCTTTTACGATAACTTCTGGACGAGATACTTGAAGTTCATATCCCTCACGACGCATTGTTTCGATAAGGATTGACAAGTGCAATTCTCCACGTCCTGAAACAGTCCATTTATCTGGTGAATCAGTTGGGTCAACACGAAGGGAAACGTCTGTTTGCAATTCTGCCTGCAAACGTTCTTCTACCTTACGAGAAGTTACCCATTTACCTTCTTTACCAGCAAATGGTGAGTTGTTGACCAAGAAAGTCATTTGAAGAGTTGGCTCATCGATATGTAGGATTGGAAGAGCTTCTACTGCATCTGTCGGAGTAATGGTTTCACCGACAAAGATATCTTCCATACCTGAAACGGCAATCAAGTCACCTGCTTTGGCTTCTTGGATTTCACGACGTTCCAAACCAAAGAAACCGAAGAGTTTTGTAACACGGAAGTTTTTAGTTGTACCATCTAGTTTAGAAAGGGTAACTTGGTCCCCAACCTTAACAGTACCACGGAAGACACGACCGATACCAATACGTCCAACGAAGTCATTGTAGTCCAAAAGTGACACTTGGAACTGCAAAGGCTCATCTGAGTTATCTACTGGAGCTGGGATATGATCGATAATCGTATCAAAGATTGGTGCCATAGTAGCTTCTTGGTCAGCTGGATCATCTGACAATGAAGAAGTTCCGTTGATCGCTGAAGCATACACCACTGGGAAATCAAGCTGGTCGTCATCTGCACCAAGCTCGATGAACAGTTCCAAGACTTCGTCCACTACTTCAGCTGGGCGAGCTGATGGTTTGTCGATTTTGTTAACAACCACGATTGGGACAAGGTCTTGTTCCAAAGCTTTTTTCAATACGAAACGAGTTTGTGGCATTGTTCCTTCGTAGGCATCTACGACCAAGACAACACCGTCAACCATTTTCATGATACGCTCAACTTCTCCACCAAAGTCCGCGTGTCCTGGTGTGTCCATGATATTGATACGAGTTCCGTTGTAGGCAACAGCTGTATTTTTAGCAAGGATGGTAATTCCACGCTCTTTTTCGATATCGTTTGAGTCCATAGCACGTTCTGCCAATTCAGTACGTGCATCAAGCGTTTCTGATTGTTTCAATAATTCATCAACGAGGGTTGTTTTACCGTGGTCAACGTGGGCGATAATCGCAATGTTACGGATATCTTCTCTTAATTTTGTCATGATTTCCTCTATAATATTCAAAATTTATTTTCTAACTGAACGATTATACCATAATTTCAGGTAAATAACATAACTCAAGCAAGTGTAAATGTTTTCACTCTGCTTTTCTTTTCACGTCAAGCCTTTTCAAAGTAAACAACTTATGATAAGATAGGCACAGTATGCGTTTAGATAATTTATTAGCCCAAGAAAAAGTCAGCCGAAAGGCCATGAAACAAGCCTTACTCAAAGGGGACATTCTCGTCGATGGTTGCCCAGCCCGCTCCCTAGCCCAAAATATCGATACAGGACTACAAAAACTCCTTTTTCAAGACCAAATCATTCGAGGCTATGAGCACACCTATCTTATGCTTCATAAGCCTGCTGGTGTCGTTACAGCCAACAAAGACAAGAAACTTCCAACTGTCATGGACCTCCTTCCGCCTGACGTCCAGTCTGACAAGCTCTATGCCGTCGGTCGACTGGACCGAGATACGACTGGCCTCCTCCTCTTGACCGATAACGGTCCCTTGGGCTTTCAGCTCCTCCATCCCCAATATCATGTCGATAAGACTTATCGAGTTGAGGTTAATGGACTTCTGACACCTGACCATATCCAAGCCTTTCAAAAGGGAATTGTCTTTTTAGATGGTACTGTCTGTAAACCTGCAAGACTAGAGATTCTATCTGCAAGTCTTTCCCACAGCCAAGCTTCTATCACTATTTCAGAAGGAAAATTTCATCAAATCAAGAAAATGTTCCTCTCGGTTGGTGTTAAGGTAACCTCCCTCAAACGTACCCATTTTGGCCCTTGGAGTTTGGATGATAATCTTCAAGAGGGAGACTATCGCCCCTTAAACTCCCAAGAATTAGCAAGCATTCGTGACTTTCTCAGAAAAAGTGGTTAAAAAATGAGCTCGGAAACATCCAAGCTCGTTTTCTTATTTCTCAACTTTGACTTTCCCTTTCCAAGAATCCAAACCATAAGAAAGGATATAAATCTCAGAAAAACCTTGTTTTTTCAAGTAAAGGGCAGCATTTGTAACTCGTTGCGCACGTTGGTTTTCGTAAAGAAGGACAGGTTTATCCTTACGAAGAGCTGCAAGACTAGTCTTCAACTGACTTGAAGGAATATTGCGGGCTCCAAGGATATGCTTTCTGTGAAATTCAGCTGGGTCTCGCAAATCAATCAATTGACCTGTACGAATCAAGGCTTCAAACTCCTCATTGTCTACGATTTTAGCTGCACGGCGAATACGAAGATAGTTAAAGCCCATCCACGTCAACATTGCTAGTATAAGTGCCCACAAAATCCAAGTAACCATTAGTTCTTTTCTCCATTTTTCTCAATATAATCCAATTCTACCTTGTGCTCTCTGCGAAGAACCGCTTCTGCTTCTAGATAGTCTAATTTGTCCATCAACCCTGCATCGTAAATCCGTGAGAGTTCCAACTTCATCAGTTCAATATCATATAAGCGTTTTCCCATGTAAACAATAATACCAAATCGTTTGAGGAATTGCTGCACATCATAGAATGTTTTCATAAGACTCATTCTAGCAAATTTTTGTCTTTTTTTCAAGAAGAGACTCATACTCTCCCCCTTATTTTCCTATCTTCTTTGGCGATTCTGACGCAAGTGTGGTACAATAAAAACATGAGAATTCAACAATTACATTATATTATCAAAATCGTCGAAACTGGCTCCATGAATGAGGCAGCCAAGCAACTCTTTATCACTCAGCCTAGTCTATCCAACGCTGTAAGAGATTTGGAAAATGAGATGGGGATTGAGATTTTTATCCGCAATCCCAAAGGAATCACCTTGACCCGTGATGGGATGGAGTTTCTCTCTTATGCCCGTCAGGTTGTCGAGCAAACCCAGCTTCTGGAGGAACGTTATAAAAATCCTGTCGCCCACCGCGAACTCTTTAGCGTTTCGTCTCAACACTATGCTTTTGTGGTCAATGCCTTTGTCTCTTTACTCAAGAAAAGCGATATGGAGAAATACGAGCTCTTCCTTCGTGAAACTCGTACTTGGGAAATTATCGACGACGTCAAGAACTTCCGTAGTGAGGTCGGTGTCCTATTTTTAAACAGCTACAACCGTGATGTTTTAACGAAAATGCTGGATGACAATCACCTGCTGGCTCACCATCTCTTCACAGCGCAACCGCATATCTTTGTCAGCAAGACTAATCCTCTGGCAAAGAAAGACAAGGTGAAACTCTCTGATTTGGAGAATTTCCCTTACCTCAGCTATGACCAAGGGACACACAACTCCTTCTACTTCTCAGAAGAGATTCTTTCTCAAGAGCACCACAAGAAATCCATTGTGGTTAGTGACCGTGCCACCCTCTTTAATCTCTTGATTGGTCTGGATGGATACACGATTGCAACAGGAATTTTGAACAGCAACCTCAACGGAGACAATATCGTTTCTATCCCACTTGATATTGATGATCCCATTGAACTGGTCTATATCCAGCATGAGAAAACCAGTCTATCTAAGATGGGCGAACGCTTTATCGACTATCTCCTAGAAGAAGTCCAGTTTGATAGTTGAGAGTCACTCTAAATCGAATAACCTAAAAACCTCAAGAACTAGCTTTCAACCCTAGTTCTTGAGGTTTTTTATCTAATAGTAAATCATAAGGATTTTATAAAATCTTATTTTTTAAACAAAAATATAGCAAGGATTAAAACAAGAACGAGTCCAGCTCCTGCAACAATGGCAAACACTGGAATGTTTCCGAATAGTTTTTGTTCTGGCTTTATCTCCTCACTACTGTCTTGAGTTGATTCTGGCACTGTATCTCCTTGTTTCGCTACTTCTTGCTCTGATTTTTTCTCTATTTTCTTAGGACCATAATTTGGATTTACAAAAGTTGCGAGCATGGTGGGCTTAGAATAGTCTTCCTCTCCTTCTTTGACTAACCATGACGCATTATATAAATTCCGTCCTTCCAATACCAGCCCAAAATCAATTCGCTCACCAGGAAGCAAAACTGCTCCTAAACCTACACTAAAAAAGAAAGCTTCTCCGTCATTTTTCTCTTTTAAGACAATAAATCCGTTCTCACTCACTTTTTTTAGTCGAGATAATTTTCCTTTAATATCTCCATCTTTAAAGGTTCCAGTGTAGTTTCCATCTTCTCCTAAAATGAGTGATGAAGCTCTACCAGGTTTAGTACCATTATTAGGTTCTTTATTAATCCAAGTACCCACTAATTCGGATGGGAGAGGAATTTCATCACCAATTTTAGCATCAACAAGGGGCTTGGGCATAGGGGGATTAGGATCCATATTATCTCCAACAATCGGGAGATTTAGAGAAGTATATTCAATAGTTGAGGTATCTATTTTTGTTTTAGAATCAAGATTTAACTCGCCTAGATCACCTTCTCCTGCTCTAAATTCACCTTTTTTAATTAAACTTGCCTCCTTATTTTCTTTAGAAAGTTGGAACAATCTATATGACATAATCCCTGGAGTACTTTCGAACACCATAATACTACCATCTGTGTAGGTATCAATAACTGTCCCCATTCTAAGACTTGTATCCCAAAATCTATCAAATAATGGAGTGGGAGTATTACCATTCATATAATATACTTCAAACAGTTCCCATTTTTCACCATTGGTCAAACCGATTAATAATTCATCCGTCCCATTTTTGTCAATATCCTTCAAAGCGTAACCAAGTCTATTAATATTATTTTCAAATAGATGTTTACTCTCCCACTTCTCAGTGATTTGTGGCAATAGTTGGTTGTAGTCAGTACTGTCAGCTTGGGCTGAATTCACTAGTGAAAACAAACCTAATATAGAACAAATAACCACCAGTAGTTTGTTTAGTAATTTCAAACGATTTTCCATATTTTTATAATCTCTCATATTCTAGCATCATTCTCTCAATATCGATTTTATCTATTGTCGACAAATCAGTCACGTTCTCACGTGATACTCTAATCGATAAATTCTTAATGATTTTTTCATTAATATTTCTAATCCAGCGACCATTACTACAATCATTGATTTTGTTATACAAAGATTTAATAGTTTGAGTATAATAGTCCACATCGATAAAGTATCCTTGATTGTTTAATCCTAATAAACCAATTTGAATAATTTCATCTGCTGTATAATCTTCAAAATCAAAAGTATTTGGAATTCGGCTTGGTAGTCCTGAATTTACTGAGAGAAATTCTTCCATTTCCTTTGTATATCCAGCAAAGATAATGACAATATCTCTTCTATGATCTTCCATGAATTTAAGAATCTCATCAATTGCTTCTTTACCAAATCGATCTTCATTAGAATTTGATAGCGTGTATGCTTCATCAATGAACAAAACTCCTCCTAAAGCAGATTTCAATACTTCCTGCGTCTTGATAGCCGTTTGCCCTACATACCCAGCTACTAAATCGCTACGAGATACCTCTATGAATTTATTTTGAGGAATAATTCCCTTTTGATACAGAATTTTTCCTACGATACGAGCTACGGTAGTTTTTCCAGTCCCTGGATTTCCCAAGAATAAGGAATGAAGTGAGAACTCGCTTACAGCAGCGCCTTGTTCTTCCCTCTTCTTATTCAACTCTGCTAATGAAATAAATTGTTCAACCTGTTTTTTAACTTTCTCTATTCCTATCAAGTTTTGTAGTTGTTCCAAAGCATCTTTTTGATTTTCTTCTGGTTTTTGAGTGCCTTGAAGAAGAATATCATCTATATCATCATTGATAATTGTCACATAGTCATCAACCTGCGTCTCAACAACACGATTAGCTAAAGCTCTCATTAAGTGTTCATTAAAATTTCGAATCCATCGTCCATTACTATGATCTAACGAGCGACTATAGGCCTGCTTGACTCTCATAGCATAATAAGCTTCGTCTTCAAGTTGATACGAAGATTTCTGAAGATTTTTCAATCCCATTTCGACAATTTCATCACCAGAATAGTCCTCAAAGAAGAATGTATTTGGTACACGTGACTTTAATCCAGGATTTGTTTCAAAAAACTGTTCCATTTCTTTAGTGTACCCCGCAAATATAATCATAATCTCATTGCGGTAATCTTCCATATACTTGAGTATCGTATTTATAGCCTCTAGTCCAAAATTATGTTGAGATGATTTTCCTTTATTTAAAGTATATGCTTCATCAATAAAAAGAATACCACCTTTAGCCTTTTCCAATATTGCTTGCGTTTGTACTGCTGTCTCACCAATATGAGTTGCAATAAGATCCGACTCAGAAACCTCAATAAATTTAAATTCATCTCCAGGGAGAACACCTCTGTCAAAGAGAACTCTACCTAACAATCTTGCTACTGTTGTCTTCCCTGTACCAGGATTTCCTGTAAAAACCGAATGTAGAGATTGTTCTTGAATTGGAAGACCTTCTGATAATCTTTTTTGATTGAATTCTACTGTTCTTAATAATTTTTGAACTTCTTTTTTTACATTATTTAAACCAATCAAGCTATACAGTTCTTCCTCATAATTGCGTTCGATAGTCTCACTGATTTCCTCTTGTAGTTCTGAATTTGTACTCTCTTCATTCAAAATTTTACAGCTATCATCTGAAATATCCCATATTATACCATCCGTATTTTCAAATTCTTCAAGAATAGTATCCGCAATTAAGTATGAATTCTTTGAAAGCCGAATATTGGGTTTAACAATACGATTTAATTTTATTGTATTTGCTATTAAGACAGAAGCCCAACAATAAATATCAACTTTTTCCTCGTTCTCCCCTTTGATGTCAACATAGTCACTAACTCTACAAAATGAATTTGATTCTAACATAAGAGATTCCCTAATGACCGTTTGCTCTATACAGACTCGACTACTAATTGCCCTTATTGATGTCAAAGAATCTCCAGTTGATTCAAGACTAGAACTATTTTTTAAACAAACAGCTGCTTGATACAACGGTTGAATGACTTCTGTATTTTGTAATTTTGCAGTCGAACGACTTAAAAAAACAGCAGGGTATTCTTGTTCAGCGTCCCCCCCTTTTAAGACGGTATTTATGAAAGTTACTGATGAATCTTTTATATTTAATATATTAGAACCCCATCTCTCAATCACTGTATTTTCCATTTGAATAGAAGAGCCCTTATCTGCATTCAATTTTATATTTAACTCAGCATGCTTTAGTTCTAGAGTAGAATTACTAACTTTAATTGATGTTGTGCTGTGAGAACCATTATATAATTGATTGCCTGCATTTTCGATTAACAATTTTGACTTACCTTCAACCAATATGAAAACTTTTTTATTTTCTAATTGTTCATTAAAGTATACAGTATTTAGAACTACATTTGAATTACCCTTTATTACTAACGCACAACGGTGGTCATCTACTTGAAACCAAATATTTTCAAACTGAACTGTAACGCCGTTCATAATTTGCAGAGTCGCTGCTATAGTATTGTGATAAAGCGTTCCTCCACCTTCGGTCCCAGAAATTTTCCCAACTATTTTTATGCTTTTTTCTATCTTATAGTGTCTTCCTGCGGGTAGTTCAAGCATATAACCTTCTTCAAATGCAAGAATATCCCCATCGTTAGCCTTCGAATAAGCTTCCCAAAAAGACCATGCAGTAAAACTTGTTCCTACTTTATATGTTGTCATTTTTCTAATATCTTTCTAAACCATGAAAAATCTAAATAAAATGACTTATAGATATCATTTCATTTAGATTTTATCATTTATTAATCTATCTATCGGTTTTATGTAATATTTAAGTTTATATTTAACTGACTAAAACATTCTTCTGATTGAATCTTCCACAGAATGCTCAATACCTCTAGCAATTCCCCCCGTAACTTTAAAAGTAAACAATACAACTTTTCCTAAAACTTTGAAAAATCCAATACTAATTCTAATTAAGATTGAGAGCAGTTTTTCCAAAATATTCCCAACCTTTTCTACCCTTTCTTGAGTTAATAAATCAGACACTTTTCTTTTTTGCGAAGACATTTCTTGACTTCTATGATTACTAGATATTGGACTTTCATAATCTAATTCACTCCCCTGTACTTCAGGAGTTTGATTCACTTTTTGCATTGAAGGCATTTTTACTGCTTCATTTTGACTCTTTTTTTTGATAGGATGTTCACGATTATATTTAATAGCAAAGAACCAACCATAAAAGATGGTAAAATACCATGATGCAAATAAAGCTACTATCCCAAGACTAATACACACAACCCTAATTCCAAACTGAATCGCAAACATTCCACTAACTGCGTCAAGTGCACGATCAATTGCTCTATCATATACTGGTTCAATGGATGTAGGATATCCACGATAATCATAATAGATTCTATGTTTTAAATAAATATCCCCTTTATCCATTTCTTCTCTATAGGCCGCACCTATTTGCTTAAACATTAAACTGAAGAAAAATCCTTTTGGGATAATATTTGAGACTACTTTAAAAATGTAAGAAAATACATACGGATATAATAAAACATTTAAAATTGCCCAAATAATATGGAACACAATACCTAATATTACAAAAAACTGATTATGTGAATGAGCAACATTAAATTTCTCAAACTCAGCAATTTCTGAAAATATTCTTACAGTATTGTAATAGGTGATAAAACCTAATACACCTACACCTAAAAAATTAATTGGATTTAAATAATACCAAAATGGAAAGCGAAATAAAATTTTTTTCATTTTAACCTAAAACCTCTCTTATCACTATATAACACAGAATGTCTACTATCACATTCATCCCAACTACTACTGAAATGAAATTATTTAATTCATTTTTTCACTAATAGCTTTATCACCTTTTATGACCATTATTGCTGCAAAAATATTTATCAAAACACAGACATAATATAGAATCGCTCCAAAACCTAAATCCGATCTTCCAACCAATTCTTTTGTTATTGAAAAATGAACAAAAATTCCGAATAAACTTACTAGAATAACTATAATAGATGTAATAATTTGAAGCACCCTTCCTTTGCCAATTACTAAAGACAATAAAAAAGTAATCACAAATGCACCATACCAAATCAAAAATAAATACCATAATGGTGCATCTAAATATTCTGAAACATGTTCACTTAATGGATGTATAAACTGATTACCCGATGAAACAACTGGCAATAAGAAAGTAATCAATCCTACTAAACTAGCTAGAGTTATTAATTTTTTAAATTTCATTCATATTCTCCCTATATACAATTTCTTACCCCAGTAACTTTTAGGGTACTGAGGTAAGCTTTTAATGTGTAGTCTATTTTACTCGGTTAAAGGTTTGATCTGGCTCTTGAAGATAAAGTTCCTTATCTTTTAACATATATTTTGTTTTTCCTAAATTTCTTCCTTTAGTGTCTGTGATTGTCAATTCTTTCTTTTGTTTATCAATTTTCACTAGTCTTTGTTCTTTGTCTCCGTCTGAATCCTCAGAGGTGACGGTCCCAGCATTTCCTTTAATCACCATGACTAAATGATCACGTTTTGTTAAAATTTCATAAGTTCCATCTAAGGGATCAGTCGTTAATTTCTTTATTCCAAAAATTAACACTAGTGCAATTACAACTAAACCTGCAATGCTCTCCTTACGTTTGGTTTCAAATAAGCTTTTTAATTTACCAATTACATTTTCCATATTGAACTCTAATTCCTTATTTTACCCACTTACCTGAGCCATCTACTTTGTAGCCATCTGGGGTACGTTCGTTGACTGCCATCTTACCATTCGATTTGAGGTAGTAGTCACCTACCCATTGGCTACGAGCATAGCTTCCTTCTGACGTTAAGTAATAGTAAGATTGGTAGCTACTATCATAAATCCACTCACTCTTGGCCATTTTACCATCTGATTTAAGGTAGTAACTTCCAGCCCAGGTATTACGTGCATAGCTACCCTCTGCTGTCAAGTAATAGTATGATTTATAGTTATTGTCATAAATCCACTCGCTCTTAGCCATGTAGCCACCTGATTTGAGGTAATAACTTCCTGACCAAGCATTTTGAACAAAGTTACCTGAAGCATTTAGGTAGAAGTAAGAATTGTACTGAACATCAAAAATCCATTGATTGACTACTTTAACACCAGCTTTGTAGTAAGAAGAACCTGACCAGCCAGTCTGACCTGAGGTAGAGTTAGTAGCTGGTTTTGGAGTTTCAGTCGCTTTTGATTTTTCTACCTTCGTAATCGGATAATATTTATATCCAGAGATTTTAAAAACTTCTGAACGTCCGAAGTAACGTTTTCCAAAATCATCTGAACTGTAGATATCTAGATGGTAGTTCCCATCTTTGACTGGGAGTATATTAATTCCCTGTCTTATTCTATTACTTCCTCCAAATCTTCCAAAAGGGTATGAAGAAGCAAGTTCTCCAGTATCTTCATTAACTAGATCAAAATTAAGATATGTATTATCATTAGTTGTAGAACTTCTTTGAAGGTCAACCAATAGTATAGTTATTTCTCCTGTCTCTATCAAGGTGATTTTCAAGGGATTTTGAGTATCTTTTACACTCATATCTGTTAAGGCATGAACCTCCATTGGTTTAGAAGTCATAAGACCCACTGATAACAACGAGCCTGCTAATAAAGAACTAACTAATATTTTTTTATTTTTCATGATTTCAAATTCCTTTTCTCATCCTTATCCTACCCACTCACCATTGGTATTGACTGTATAGCCATCTGGTGTAGTGGTGTTTACTGCTAAAACTCCTGAACTATAGGCGTAGTACCATTTACCAGAAACTGTAAACCAGCCTGTTGTCATAGCACCTGACTTGTCAAGATAGTACCATGAACCATTATCTTTGACCCAACCTGTGGTCATTGTACCTGAGTTGTT
The DNA here is from genome assembly GCF_041432315.1 of Streptococcus sp. 27098_8_76. GTDB lineage: Bacteria > Bacillota > Bacilli > Lactobacillales > Streptococcaceae > Streptococcus. Next base: position 174,351 of record NZ_JAPVZI010000004.1, read on the forward strand.
CAAGTAATACCATGAGCTATTATCTTTTATCCAACCTGTAGCCAGTGTACCTGACTTGTTCAAGTAATACCATGAGCCATTATCTTTTACCCAACCTGTAGCCATTGTACCTGACTTGTTCAGGTAATACCATGTACCGTTATCTTTGACCCAACCTGTAGCCATTGAACCTGAGTTGTTCAAGTAATACCATGAGCTACCAGTTTTGACCCAGCCAGTTTTCATCCAACCTGCGTGATCAAAGTAGTACCATTTATCCTTGATTTGTTCCCAACCACTGGTTGTATATGAACCGTCAGCATGTTTGTACCACCAACGACCAGATGACTCAATCCAGTTGCCATCTTGTGAAGGTTTTGCATCTTCTACTTTCTTGAGTTCTGTATCTGTTTTCTTATCCGCTTGTTTCCCTGCAAGATACTCCAGATACCAACCTGATAAATTGTAGTAGTCCTTTCTTTCAGCCTTAACCAACTTATCAAACTCTTCTTGGATTTCAGCTAATTTAGCTTGTTCAGCTTTTAATTTAGCTGTAACTGCGTCTAATTTATCTTGTGCTAATTTTGCAGAAGATTTTGCTTGAGTTAGTTTTGCTTCTAAATCAGCTACTTTTGCTTGCGTATCTGCAAGATTTTTGTCTGCATTTAGATAAGCACTCAATTCTGTCGCAATTGCTTTAGCATCTGACACCAATTGGTCTTTTTCTGCATAGAGTTTATCTTGTTCAGCTTGTAGAGCTTTTAACTTGTTTTCTTCAGCTTGCAATTTTGCTTGCGCACTTGTAAGAGCAGTTTCAGCATCTTTTTGAGCAGTTTGAGCTGTAGCTAGTTCAGCTTTAGCTGTTTCAAGAGCGGTTTGTTTTTCAGCTTGGCTTCTTGAAAAGTTTTCAACAGCTGTTTCAGCGGTTGCTTTACGTTCTTGTGCATTTTTCAAAGCAAGGTTTGCCAATTTCAAGTTCTTTTCAGCGACTTCTGTTTGAAGTGGACTAGCTGTTTTACTTGCCAATTCTTTCTCAGCTTCTGTTTTAGCGTCAAGTGCAGAAGCATATTTATGTGAAGTTTCTGCCAATTCTGCTTTAGCATTTGCAAGAGCAGTTTGAATTTTAGCAAGTTCATCTTTTACTTTTTTGAGATTTTTATTTAAATATTCTTCAATTCTATAAATTTTGTCAATAAAAGGTCGAGAGACATTATTTACATATTGAATTGTTTCAAAATACATAAGCCGTTGAGTAATATTTCGTACTTTTTTATCATCATCAATAGCTTTGTTGATAGCATTATTGATGATTGCTTTATATTTATCCGTAGTAATACCATCAGCCAATGTAACTGTTCCATTGGTATCTTTTTTTAAATATTCATACTTAGTATATGTTCTTAATGGTTGGTTAGGTGAGATAACGGGTAAAATTTTTAAGTGAGGATGACTTATCACCATAGTTGCTGAATTTGAGCCATTGTCAAATACAAATTTAGCTAAAGGTACATTATGTAACTCTTCATACTTTTTAATTTCAGCATCCATAGCGTTTAGTTTATTCTGTTTTTCAGGATCTACTTTTTTCGTTCTAATATACTCATTTTGAGAATCAATGAAAAAATTATCATATTCTTGCAGAAGATATGCATAGTTTAAATCATTATACAAATATTCTTTGGCTTTTTTTATACTATTACGCATATCTTCTAAACTACTATGTACAGTTTCAAACATGCTTTTCGCATTTTGACTATAAATTATTTTATCTTTTAATGTATTATAGAATGAGTGAGTGAAAAATGCTCCTCCTTTATTATTTTGATAAATTCCCATTAAAACATTTGGACTATTAAATAAATTTTTATAATGACCAAAACTAGAGTGTGCATCAAGAAATGCAAATGATAACATGCTATCTGTAAAGTTATTGCTCAGGTCATTAAACGAATAACTTGACTTTGATAACGATGTAAATTTACGAGTATTCTCTGCAAAAGCTCCTGTTTGTTGAAGCTCTTCGTTTGTCCCTAATATATGGTCTGGTATCTCAGAAATTGCTTTATTTTTATTTTCATCGCTATTAACATAACGATTCCAAATATCCATAGCTTTAAAACCTGATTCAATATTTGCTTCTGTAATTTGATTAATAGGTTTGACACCTAATAATTTTCTAAAAGCATTCAACTTTGATGAAAATACGATATTTAATGCATTATAATCTTCCTTAGATAAGATTAATTTTCCATCAGTTATAGTATAGTTTCTATTAAAAATCTCATCACCAACTAGTTTTCTAACTAAATTTTGTGATTTTTCATCTTTGTATAACTGATACATTTGATTAAGCAAATTTAAACTAGCGTATGTTTGTGCTTCTTGATATTTATTATTTTGAACTAGTTCCGCAAACTTTTTCATATGCATGGAAAGTGTAGAAGTCTGTTCTTTAAAGTAAAGTTTTCCTGTTTCATCATTTATTTCTGATAATAGAGCCATTGCATATTTTTCTTCTAAAGATAATTTACTATCATCAGTATCAACAGAATTTTCAGCTAGGTCAACTTCATGTTTAAGGGAAGCTGCTTTTTCTTGAATGGATTCAACTTTTGTTTTATCTGCGTCCATCATTTCTTTAGCTAGTTTCAAGGCGTCATTTTTGACATTCACATTGTTTGTAGCTTGTTTGATAGCATCTGCGCGGTTGCTATCTGCTTTCTTAGCAGTTTCGACAGCTGTTGTTGCGCTTGAGATATTTGCATTTGCTTGTTCAATATCTTTTTCAGCTTGGGCAAGAGAGGCTTTAGCTTCACCAAGTCCTGAACCATTTAGCGCGTCTTCAGCTGATTTTACATTAGCTTCTTTAGCGATTACTGTTTTATCTGCTTCAGCTTTCTTACTTGTTGTGCTTGCAACGTTAGCTGTTTCACTTGCTACAGTTTCAGTTTGTGCTTTAATGGCTTCAGTAGACGCTTCAGTTGCTTTTTGATTGGCTTCTTGAGCTTTTACATTGGCGTCTTGTTTAGCTTTTGTAGCTGTGATATTTTCTTCCGTAGCACTTGCTTTAACAGCTTCAGCAGACTTCAAGTCCTCTTTAGCGCTTGTCAAAGCAGTTTCAGTGGTTGTAACAGCATGGTTAGCAGAAGTAGCTTCAGCTTTTGCTGTTTGGCTTTCAGCTTCAACTTGCTTAACAGTAGACGTTTGAGCATCAAGAGCAGGCTTGACATCAGAAGATTTCTTCACTTCTGGTTTTGCATCAGCTACAGGTTTAGAAACAAGAGCTGGTTCGTTTACAGCAGTTGCATCAACTGCTGTTGTGTTAGTTGCTTCTTGAGCAAATGCAGTTCCGCCAACAGACGCAAGCGCAATAGCTGTTGAAGTTGTGAGGGTTTTCAGTTTCTTCATCATTTTCTCCTTTGATGGCTGATAGAATAGGATTGAGTGGTAAGTCAATCCTTGTTATACTAGTATAACAAGCCTACTTTTTAGCTATTCTTTCCCTTATAATACCATAATAGATATTTAAATTTTTCGGCATTTAAACTATAGTTTCAATGTTATTTAAAAAATCCAAAAATAGCATAGAATTCTAATATTTTGTAACTATAGTTTTCTTTTCTCTATTTTTTCTCTAAATTTTTGTATAATAGTTTTAGAAGTATGTAAGGAGATTATTTATGGAAAATCTATACCCATTTGGAGCTACATTTAAGTATCTGCGCGAAGCACGAGGACTCAGCCTAAAGGAAGCCGCCTCAGATATCGTATCACCACAGTTCCTAAGTCAATTTGAAAAAGGAGACAAAGGAATTTCACTTGAAAACTTTGCCAAACTGTTAATTGTTATCGGAGTGGAATGGAATGATTTTGTTCTGGCCTATGCAAATAAAGGTGGAAACTGCTTAGAATTACCTGCTATTGAATTTGGCAAACATGTGGTCCATGAAGAGGATATTCTCACTTACATTGAAGAATACGAAAAATTATTTGATGTCTATCTAAAAGACAATCCACTTCAAGCAGAGATGATTTTTAAATCAATCAAATTAAGACATTATCCAACCATATCAAAGAGTCCAGAAACTGTTGCCAGAATTCAAAACATTATCAATCATTTAATGAAGTCGGATGTCTTTAATAGTATCGAACTTGAAATTTATCGCGTCATCGTCAATCATTCTCCTATGGAACTTATTGACCATATGAGCAAACAATTACTACTTATGTACAAAGAAAGTGCTAATACTGACACCTACATCCGTATTTTAAATGCTCTTACTTTCTCTGTAAAATACTTCTCTGAACTGGGTTACTATCAAAAGGCTGACGATATTATTAAAAAAATTAAATCACTTCAGACCTTCGAACGAGGCTATCTGGCTATTCCCCTCATGTTTCTAGAAGTTGAGCATGTTTACAATCAATTTAGATGGAACAAACCTGAGTCTATTCCCTTAGCCAAGAATCTATTTAATTATCTTCAAAGCGCAAAATTTATTGATCAGCAATACTACTCTAATTTTATCAATGCCTTCACCTATCACTGCCACGCATTAAATAAGACTGGAATGGATTTATTCTAATCGTCAAAAAAAGTTGCTCCAATGTAGGAACAACTTTTTTATTTATAATTAAAAGTTTCCCCTGCCAACTTATCAGCTAGCTTGGGAAAGAGGCTATAAAACTTATGGGCTAGGTTCAACAAAACCGGGAGATTGAGTTCTCGTTTATTTTTTCCTATAATCTTGACAATCTTTTTAGCCACTGCATCTGGTTCTAGCAGGAAACGTTCAACCGATTTGAGATAGGTTCCATCTGGGTCGGCTTGGTCGAAAAATCCTGTACGGATTGGGCCTGGATTAACTGTTGTCACATAGACACCATAGGGCCTGAGTTCAAGGCGCAAAGCATTTGAAAACCCAATGGCTGCAAACTTAGTGGCTGAGTAGAGACTAGACTTGCCAGTAGCAATCAAACCTGCCATGCTAACAATATTGATGATATGGCCTTTTCGGCTTTCCTTCATCCGAGCTGCAAGGCGCCGAGATAGATTCATCAAAGCAAAGGTATTGACCTCGAACATCTGGTGAATGTCTTGGTCGGAAATCTGGTCGAAATCTTCAAAAATTCCGTAACCAGCGTTGTTAATCAAGACATCAATCTTGCCATAGCGGAGATAGAGGTCTGCTACCAGAGTTTCTAAGGCTGAATCATCGATAATGTCTATTTCCATCAATTCTGCATGAGGATGATTTCCGTAAAGTTGAACTAATTTTTCTTTATTTCTACCAAGCAAGATGAGCTGGTCATTGGGCAGGAGTTTGACCATTTCTTGGGCTAAACCACCGCTAGCTCCTGTAATCAGAATAGTAGGCATCCTTATCCTTTCTCAATCTGTTAGATTTCCACTTCTTCCAAGTCTTTGACCACATGGACATTTTCAAAAATACTAGCAGCGTCTTTCTTGAGCTTGCTGATATCTTTTGAGAGGAAACGGGCGCTGATATGGTTGAGCAGGAGGCGTTTGGCACCTGCTTCTACTGCGACCTCTGCTGCCTGCATGTTGGTTGAGTGGCCGTGATTGCGAGCAATTTTGTCATCGCCCTTACCATAAGTTGATTCATGAACCAAGACATCAGCATTGATAGCCAGACGCACGCTGGCATTGGTTTTGCGGGTGTCACCTAGAATAGTGATAATCTTACCTGGACGAGGAGCTGAGATATAGTCAGCTGCCTTGATTTCAGTCCCATCTTCGAGAACAACATCCTGACCGTTTTTGATTTTTCCAAAAAGTGGGCCAAATGGGACACCAGCTGCCTTAAGTTTTTCAGCATCCAGCGTTCCTTCAAGGTCCTTTTGCATGACACGATAACCAACACAGAAAATAGTGTGGTCCAACTCCTCTGCATACACAATGAATTTATCGGTCTCAAGGATTTTCCCAAGGGAATCTTGGTCAAACTCATGGAAATGAATGCGGTAGGGCAGACGAGAACCTGACACACGAAGACTGGTTAAGACAAAGGACTTAATCCCTTGAGGTCCATAGATTTCCAAATCCGTCTGCTCTTCATTAGCCTGAAAGGCTCGACTAGAAAGGAAACCTGGTAAGCCAAAAATGTGGTCTCCATGCAGGTGGGTGATAAAGATTTTGCTGACCTTACGTGGTCGAATCGTGGTTTCCAGAATGCGATTTTGCGTACCTTCTCCACAGTCAAAGAGCCAGACTTCGTTAATCTCGTCCAAGAGTTTCAGAGCGAGACTTGAAACATTGCGGGCTTTAGAGGGCTGGCCAGCCCCCGTTCCTAAAAATTGAATATCCATTCGATACTTTCTAATTAATCAATATATAACATGGCTGTGCGATTTTCCGATCGGAAATAGCGCTTGCCAGAAAAAGCAGTAGCTTCCTGTAATAAATCCTCTTGACTGTAGCCTTTTAGACGTTTGCGACCATCAGCCAAGTTTTCCAAATCTGTCAAAGCTGTGAGACTCTCTACACTAACAACTTCCTCATCTCCGACAGCCTTCATGTAAATCTTGCCAGACTCCTCAAAGACTAGCTGATGGGGGAAAATTTGCGCAATCTCAAAGAGTAAGTCATCCGAGATTTTCTCCTCATTTTCAGAGAAAATCCGACCAAGATCCTCACTCTCATAACAAAAACCAAAGGATTTACCAGACAGATTCAGACGAATAAAGGGCTTATTTTCAAAGGTGAAACTTGGTTCAGCATTGTAGAGATTCAGTTCCTGACTGACTTCTGCAAAATAATCCGTCGCAGCCTCAGGACTTTTTTTCTGGTAGAGTTCTGCAAAGTAAGCATTGACCACGCTAGGTGGAGGAGTGATCAGTGCCAACTGCTCTTGCTCTGTTCTACCAGCTAGAAGTTGATCCAGATAGACCTTATCCATACTTGTATAGCCCCCATATTTTAGAGCCAACGTTTTAATATCAGTCATAAAATTCCTCTAACCTCCATTTATTTTTCTCGGAAATGTAGCCTGTAATGACTTCGCCGTCCTCCTGATAATCACGTTCTTCAAGAATCGCAACACTTTCTAAATCATGAATCTTGTAGGACTTAGAAAAAGGCACGCGCAGGGTAAAAGATTCAAAAATATCCTTGATTTTCTCCAAAAATAGTGCCTGCAAGTTCTCACGACTATCCTCAGACTTGGCAGAAATGAGGGCATAAGGCGTTTGGGTAGGCGTGAAATCCTCCACCAAATCCGCTTTATTATAAAGGGTCAGGCGAGGAATATCTTCCATATCCAAATCTTTCATGATGGACAGGACTGTTTTTTCATGCTCCTCATGGTAAGGATTGCTGGCATCGATAACATGAACCAGAAGGTCCACATGCTTGCTTTCTTCCAAGGTTGACTTGAAACTGGACACCAACTCTGTCGGCAAATCTTGGATAAAGCCCACGGTATCTGTCAAAGTTACTTGGAGATTGCCTCCCAGATGGATACTCTTAGTCGTCGCATCTAGAGTCGCAAAGAGTTCATCTGCCTCATACTGGGTCTTACTGGTTAAGGCGTTCATGATGGTTGACTTCCCAGCATTGGTATAACCAATCAAACCAATCTTAAAGGTGCTGGACTCCAGACGTTTTTCTCTGACAGTCGCCCGATTTTTCTCAACCACCTTGAGCTGACGCTCGATATCCGTAATTTGGTTTCGAACACTACGACGATTCAGTTCCAGCTGGCTTTCACCAGGTCCACGGGAACCAATTCCCCCTGCCTGACGGCTGAGCATAATTCCCTGACCAACCAAGCGAGGCAAGAGATACTTGAGCTGGGCTAGGTGAACTTGGAGCTTCCCTTCATGGCTTCGAGCTCGCATGGCAAAGATATCCAAAATCAACTGCATACGGTCAATGACCTTAACACCCAGAACTCCCTCTAGATTGACATTTTGCCTTGGGGTCAGACGGTTGTTGACGATGACAGTGGTAATTTCTTCTGCATCCACCATCAGCGCAATTTCTTCTAACTTACCAGAGCCTACGAAGGTCTTTGAGTCATACTTTTCACGTTTTTGTCTGTAGCTATCTACAACGACTGCCCCAGCTGTCTTGGCTAGACTGGCCAATTCTTCCATGGAGAGGTCAAAATTGTCCATGCCCTGCAATTCCACACCAATGAGCAGGACTCGCTCCTCTTTTTTTTCCGTATCAATCATCTAAAAACTCCTCTATCTGGCTTAAAATGCGGTCTTGTACACCAGATTCTCCAATCTGATAAAAGGTCACCTGCATGCGATTACGGAACCAGGTCAGCTGACGCTTGGCAAAACGACGGGTAGCCTGTTTGAGACTCTCACTAGCTTCCTCCAAGGTTTGCTCTCCACGGAAATAAGGAAAGAGTTCCTTGTAGCCAATTCCTTTAGCAGCCTGCACATCAGGGTAATGATCAAAGAGCCACTTAGCCTCATCCAAAAGACCAGCTTCAAACATCAAATCGACTCGATGGTTGATACGCTCATAAAGTTGACTACGTTCATCATCCAAGCAGATAATCAATGGTTCATACAAGGTCTCTTGATTTTCCAAATCCCGACCAAAATGGGCGATTTCCAAGGCACGCATAGCACGACGACGATTAAACTGAGGAATTTCAAGGCCTGCTTGCGCCACAAGATGAGCTAATTCCTCATCTGAATATGGCTCCAAACTAGCTCGATAGTCCAAAATCTCCTCATGGGGAGTCTCCCCACCCAGGTGATAACCTTCTAGCAAGCTCTGGATATAAAGTCCAGTACCACCAGCAATAATAGCTAGCTTGCCACGACTGTGAATGTCCTCAATAGCCATCTTAGCTTCTGAAACAAAATCAAAAGCCGAGTAAGACTCGGTTACCTCTCTAACATCGATTAAATGATGAGGAACAGCTGCCTGCTCTTCTGGACTAGCCTTGGCCGTCCCAATATCAAGTCCTCGATAGACTTGCTGGCTATCTCCACTAACCACTTCGCCATTAAAACGCTTGGCCACTTCAATGGCAAGGGCTGTTTTTCCAACAGCAGTCGGTCCAACAATCACAATTATTTTTGTTTTCATCTTTTTTCCTTGAAAAATTCCCATTTTTTCGTTACTATTATTATAACACAAAAAGGTCAGTCAGAAAAATGTGACCTCTTGAAGAGGCTGACTGATTGAGAATATAAAGGAGGAAGACTCATGGCTAAAGGATTCGCTAAAGGTCTTGTAACAGGTGTCGCAGGAACTGTCGCTGCACTTGCAGGCGCGGTATACGCATTTAAAAAGAAAGTAATCGAACCAGAAGAGCAAAAAGCAGCTTTCATCGAAGAAAACCGTAAAAAAGCAGCTCGTCGTCGCGTATCACGTTAAGAAACAAAAGAAGTTGGGATTTATTTCTCAACTTCTTTTTTCTATTCTTTTAAATAGCCAGGTCAAACTTCAACTGTGGCTTGACAGGGTCATAATCCACCAACTCAAAATCTTCTGCTTTAATATCAAAGAAATTGGTCTTATCTGGCACATTCAAGACCAAACGTGGTTGGCAGTTTGACGGCTCCCGACGGAGCAATTCTTGAGCTTGTTCAAATTGATTGTCATAGATATGGAGGTTGTTGATAAAGTAGAAGAACTTCCCAACCTTCCAGCCAAAATGTTTGGCAATCATCATTTGAAGAGCCACATACTGCATAGCATTGATGTGGTGGGCCACTAGCATATCATTAGAACGCTGGGTCAAGGTCGCATCCAGATAGATTTCCCCATCTACACGGCGGACATCAAACATGGTCTGAAAGGCACATGGGAGCAGTCCATCGGTTTCTTCGAAAGCTTGGTAATCCCAGAGTGATATGATATTGCGGCGGTTCCAAGGATTGGCTGCCAACTGTTTGAGAAGCTTATTGATGATATCGTGTTTCTTAACAACGGCACCATACCGCTCACCAATAGTTCCCGTATCTCCCACTTCCCAGTCATTCCAGTAGTGAACATTGTACTTGCTATTTAGCACTTCTAGGCTATTAGACTGGTCTTGGTAAATCCAAAGTACTTCCTTGATAGCTGATTTAATGGCAATGGGACGCAAGGTTGTGATAGGAAATTCCCCCTTGGCCAAGTCATATTCGGCAAAGGCACCAGTTACATACTTGGAGTTAGCAACAGTCCCATCCTTGTACTTGGGACGGGCCTGCTCAGAAAAGACACCGTCTTTGAGGATTCGTTCAATATTTTCTTTAAAAATCGTATCTGCTTTTGTCATTCTCTCTCACCTCATTTATTGTCCTAACTAGTATAGCATAAAAAAAGAAAGGAGGAAAATCACTCGCTTCTAGAAAGCAATTTTCTCCTTTTTTATTTTACTGCAATACAAGTGATGCTGCTCCGATAACTCCAGCGTCATTTCCTAGAGTTGCAAGAGCCAATTTTGTTGATGTGCGCACTTGTGGGAAAGTATTTTCATCATAGACTTTTTGAACACCTTGTAGAAGGAATTCTCCTGCAGCTGACACACCACCACCGATAACGATTGTTGATGGGTTTAGGATTGAACCGATGTTGGCACATGCAATACCCAAGTAACGTGAGAAATTACGGTAAACGATCAAAGCAAGATCGTCTCCTTCTTTTGCCAAGTCAAAGACAGTTTTAGCTGTTACTTCTTCACCGTCGTCGATCAAACGTTTCAATTCTGCATCGCCTTCGTATTCATCTGCGTAACGACGAGTCAAGTTGACAATACCTGTTGCTGAAGCCACTGTCTCAAGACAGCCTTTTTTCCCACAAGTACATGCGATTGGTTGGTCAAAGTCCACAGTGATATGGCCAAGTTCACCAGCAGCACCGGCAACACCGTGAAGCAATTTTCCTTCTGCGACGATACCGCCACCAACACCTGTACCGAGTGTCATAAAGACAACATCTGGTTGGTTATCACCAGCACCCATCCAACGTTCACCAAGAGCAGCTACGTTGGCATCATTATCGATAAAAAATGGAATACCCACGGCTTTTTCAATCTTTTCTTTGATTGGTTGAAGGGTTTTCCAGTTGAGGTTGTAGGCACCGATAACAGTCCCTTTTTCACGGTCAACCACACCTGGTGATCCCATCCCAATACCTTGGAAGTCCGCTGCTGCCAATCCAAGCAAGTCCAAACGATGTTGAATAGACTCAATCATATCATCTACGATATGACTTCCCTCATCCAAAATGTTGGTCTTGATAGACCATTTTTCTTGGATTTCTCCTGCTGTTGTCAAGATTGCAAATTTGATAGAAGTTCCACCAAGGTCAATCCCAATAATCTTTTGACTCATCATATTCTCCTTTTTCATTGTTTAGCAATTGAAAATGCTTACAGTACTAGTATAACAAAATTCACTCATTTATGCAAAGGTTTGCATTAACTTTCTAGATTTTATCCTAACTTATGGTTTCCAGAGGCCTGAAGCATCTACGTAGTAGCGGCCTCCATCAACTCGCTCATTTTTAGCCATTTTGCCATCTGATTTCAAATAGTAATTTCCTTGCCATGCATTACGAGCGTATGAACCATCTGATTTCAAGTAATACCAGGCTTGGTAAGAAGAGTCATAAACCCACTCACCTTGTGCCATTTTACCGTTTGATTTAAGGTAGTAAGCTCCTTGCCATGCATTCTTTGCATAAGAACCATCTGATTTCAAATAATACCAAGCTTGATAAGAAGAGTCATAAATCCATTCGCTCTGTGCCATTTTACCATCAGCTTTCAGGTAATAGCTTCCCTGCCAAGCATTTTTCACTGGATTTCCATTTCCATCAACATAGTACCAAGCGCCGTCCTGCTTAACCCAACCACTTGCTGTTGCTGAACTTGTATTGCTTTGAGCCGCAGTTGATTGTTTTGCTTTGAAAGCACCCTTAGGAGCATTTTTCAATTCACAAGCTACACCATCATGATCGCGGTCCAACTTGGCAGAATATCCCGGTTCTCCCTCGTGAATATCCGAGTATCCATTTGCCCAAGCTTCCTTACAGCTAGAAAAATGAATGTTTTCTTCTGCTAACACAGGCTGTGAAAACAAGGCTAAAACTGGCAAGGTAGCCAGACTCATTTTTAAAAATAGACGTTTGTTCATTTCTTTCTCCTATAATTATGATATCGTTTTCAATATTATTTTATCAAACTTATTTCAGCAATTCAAGGAAACTTCTGGTCTTTTCTACAAACTCCTTTGGTTTTGCTCTATTCAGAACATGAGAACCGTCAGGGATAATCTGGAACTGGGAATTTGACATCAGTTCTTGAATAGCTTTCATTGAACTAAGATTTGGCTTATCCTGACTACCACAAATTAACAAAGTTGGATAGGGACAATTCTTTGCAATCTCCCTTAAATCAAGTGTTTTTAATTCCTCAGAAACTCCAACCAGAAGCGATTTATCTGCTCCCTGTTTCTCAAATATCCTCTTAGGCAGCAATTTAAATATCAGCAACTGAATGTAAAAAGGGATATTGCCCGCTAGTTTCAATGGACAACCTGATAAAACCAAGGCCTGAAGATTTGGCAAATCGTAACTTGATAGCTCTAATGCAAGTGCAGCACCTAAGGACAATCCAATCAAAACAAAAGGTTCTGTCTCTTGAGCTAGGCGCTGATAAACTCGCTCCTTGACTTTTTGATAGCTGTTAACTTCAGAAGAAAATAACTCGATAGCCTCAGAAGGATAATCTGTCAGTAGATTCCGAACCTCTTTCCAAGACTCTGCTGACTGCCCTAAGCCATGTAAAAATATCAGTTTCATCTACTTCTCCTGTAAGATTAACTCATATAAGCCTCTCACGGCATTACAGCCGTAAATAGCTTCCGCTTGGGCTAAATCTGCCAAGGTCAAGACTTTCTCTTCTACCTGTCCTCTTTCCAGCAAATGCTGACGGTAAATCCCTGGCAAGATTCCAAGTCGGACAGGCGGTGTGTAGAGTTTTCCAGCGATTTTCAGAACCAAATTTCCGATTGAGGTTTCCAATAACTCTCCAGCTGCATTATGGTAAATAATTTCCTGCTTCCCCAGGCTCAAATGCGGTCGGTGGCTTGTTTTAAAATAGGTAAAGGCTTGTTGCAAATTGACTTCCTGAAGGCAAAGTTTGGACTGACAAAAACTTGGACTAAGGGGTATTAATGCTTGACGACTGAGTTTTATCTCTCCAGATTTGCTAAGGCTAATTCGCAAGCGGTAATCTTGATTAGCATCACAAGCCTGACACTCTTCCTCTATCTTTTGTTTCAAGTCTTCTGCCTCAAAAGGAAAGGCAAAATAACGACTAGCTTTTCTCAGCCTTTCCAGATGTTGTTCTTCAAACAACAAATTCTTCTGGCTGATCTTCCCAGTAGTAAACAGCTGAAAACGAGCTTGTTTCCGATAGAGAACAGCCGCCTTTTGATGAACTTCTCGGTATTCAGATTCCCAAGTGCTATCCCATGTAATGCCGCCACCAACTCCATAGATAGCTTTTCCTTTATGCAGTTGAATGGTCCGAATGGCCACATTAAAAATCCGTCGTCCATGTGGAAGCAAGAGACCAATCGTTCCACAGTAGACTCCGCGCGGTTGAGGCTCCAAATTTTTGATAATCTCCATAGTCGCAATTTTCGGAGCACCCGTTATGGAACCACAAGGAAAGAGAGAGCGGAAGATTTCAACAAGGTCTACATCCTCTCGCAACCGACTCTTGATGGTCGAAGTCATTTGCCAAACGGTTGAGTACTGCTCTACCTGACACAGACACTCCACATGCTCACTGCCCACTTCAGAAATACGATTCATATCATTGCGCAAGAGGTCCACAATCATCATATTTTCAGAGCGATTTTTAGGATCCTGCTCCAACCAACTAGCCTGCTCTAAGTCTTCTTGGTCAGTTATGCCACGCTGAGTCGTTCCCTTCATTGGTCGCGTTATCAACTCGCGGCCATTTTGCTCAAAAAAGAGCTCTGGACTCATGGATATCACTGCCATCTCGTCATGTTCAACATAAGCATTGTAGCCCGCCTCCTGCTCTACCACCATACGATTGTAGATGGCAAAAGGATTGGCACTTAAGTCTTGCTTGAGTTGGACAGTGTAGTTGACCTGATAGGTATCTCCCTGCCGCAAATGATGATGTATCTGGGCAATAGCCTTTTCATAGTCTGCTGCAGATGTTACTTCCTGCCAATTTGAAGGCAAATCAATCGCATCATAAGTCAGAGGAATAGGGGATATTTCTACCCTATCATGAACAGTAAAGTAAAGCAGGTACTCGCCAAGTAGAGGGGTCTTGTGAACTGCTAATTTCTCCTCAAAAGCAGGTGCAGCCTCATAGCTGACATAACCCACCACATAATAGCCTTGCTCTTGGTAACTTTCCACTTGTGCCAGCAAATCTGCCACTTCTGCTAAATCTCTGGTTTTTAACTCTTTGATAGGCTGGGTAAAGATATATCTCTCCCCCAAAGCCCTAAAATCAATCACTGTTTTTCTATGCATATCTTAAGTATAGCATAAAATAAGAAAACCCTCATCCGCAAAGCAGATGAGAATTTTCGATTATTTAAAGATTGAAGTTTTAAAGCTGTTTGTTTGTTGAAGAAGTTTCTTGAAGAGTTTCTCTTTAAGTGATACAGTATTATCAAATTTAACTGAACCATTATTTAGAGTTGCTTTATCTTTATCGACAGCTGCAGCAAATGCATTCTTCAAGTCGTCGTAACTACTGTATGTAGTACCGTCAATTGTAACAGGGTTAAATCCTGCTTTCGCTTGATCAACAACTTCTTTGAAGTATGCTTTCTTCCAATCTTCTAGAGTACTAAATTTACCATCAGAAACTTTCTTAATGATGAAGTCATCTCCTAGAGTAGCATGACCTGCTTGTTTAGACTCATTTTTCAGCATGTTAGAAGCATAATTTAGGAACCCTTTTTCATATCCATAGTAACCCCACATACGGAAGGTATTATGTTTAAATGACATTGCTCCTGGTGCTCCTTCACTCGTATTACCACCATAGATACCAGCGGTGATAGGCACCGTTACATAAGCAGAACCGAATCCAGTTGGGTCATACTGACCATTACCAGGACCGTGTTTAGTCATGAAGTTTTTCTCTACTAAGTCGTTAACAGATGTTAAATTATATTCTTTTTCTTCTGCATTTAAATCTCTAACATTGTCGTATTGGTTCTTCGTATTAGCTCCACGAAGTTGCTTATCTACTTTCTTGAACCAAGCGTTATTTAGTTCTTTACTGTGCTTATCAATTACAGCTTCACCTTCAAGGTAATCAAGAAGCATGAGTGTATCGTTAAAGCCTTTCATGTAGTGATCGATTTCTTCACGAGATGTAAGATCATTTGGATTAGTGTTATACCATTGATTTCCATCATTTGGACGTTCGTAGGCCATGTTCAATCCAAGTGCTTTAAAGTCACCGTTTGGACTTGTTTCAGCAGGTGATTGTAACATACCTTGTGCAAATGCTTCTAAGTCAGTTCCTTCACGGTGTCTAGAACCACCTAAGTAAACCATACGGTCGTTTACATGAGTCGTTTCGTGAGTAAATGCAGAGATACCAAAGTCACTAATCATATTGGTAACCATGAAGAAGACTGAATCATCCTTATAAGGATTACCGTAGATACGAGCTACAGCTCCCATACGCCAGTCAGTAGCATGGTAACGACCTGTTGGTCCGTATAGTTCGCGAACTGGAGCAATGTCTTTACCGCTGTTAGTGTGACCGTATTTGTCAGTACCTTCTGGATAGTTTTGGTTATCTAGTACTGGTGTTGGTACCATGTTGTTGCTCTTAAGCAGTTGGTTACGAACTTTATCTAATGATAAACGAGACCAGAAGTCTAGATAATTTTGTTGAGCTTTTGCTACTTTATCGATTTCTTTCTTGAATGCTTCACGCTCTGCTGCTGTGTTCTTACCATATTTCTCAAATGAACTGTAAGCCATAGTGTTATATGTTGAGATTAAGAACATGTGAGCATCTTTTAAGTTAAGAAGTGGCAGAATCATCTTACCGTGAACATCATTATTTAATCCTTCGTATGCTCTGTGTTTCTTATCGGCAAATTCAGGAGTTGTTGTTTTTGGTTCAACGACATATACATTATCTTTAGTTGCTTTTATGAACCAATCGTTTAAGTCAGTATCACTTGTGAATAGACGCATGTTATAGTCTAAGAAACTGTTTAACTCACCTATACCAATAGTTCCACCGATAGTTTCACGATAAGCTTCTAAAGTTCTATCACCTTTAATGTTACTTTCTTTAGAGCCAACCTTAATCAAGAAGTCTAACACACTAACATTCTTACCATAGAAGTCCGGTTTGAATAACATTAACTCTTTAATATTAAATTCATCGAATTTAACACCGTAGTAACGGTTGAGGTAAGACAAACCAAGAAGAACTGCAGCCTTATTGTCATCAATTTTCTTAATCAAGGCACGTTTAGCAGCTTCATCTGTGTTAAGTTGGTGATCTTCATTTTCCACTAACTTCGTAACAAATTGAGTAAGATTATCTTTAACGTACTTGAAGCTTTCTTCTAAGTATAAATCCTTAATTGCATTGACTTTGTTGCCACCAGTTCTACCCAAGTGTTGGTAAATCGGGTCAGATTGCAATTCAACTGGACTTAACTTGCTTTCGATAGCGCTGATTAAATCTGCACGATCTTTAACAACCATATTTGGTGTATAAACGACTTCACCAAGCTCAGCGACACTGTATTCTTTCACTTGTTTAACTTTAGATTCTTTCGGTGAAATTGTAAAGATGTCTTTTGTCTTATCTGCGTAGTGGACAAAAATATGGTCAGCATCTGTAAGGTCTGTGACAAAGGCATTGCCTTTCATCGCCGTAACAGACAAGACTTCTTTAGTCATTAATGGACTATTAGCTGCAAGCTTGTTCCCTTGGTTGACGATCCATTCTTTGTTGTAGAACGGTTGAAGTTTTTCGATGTTACGGTAAGCAAGCTCACGAGATGCATCGTAGTCTTGAGTATCTTTGTAAGTGTCAGATTTTGGTTTTACATTATTTAGTGTGTCTGAAACAAGAGGATTGATAACATAATCATTAGCTGTAATTCCTAAAGTTGCAATTTTCTGGTCAGCTTCTTCTTGAGAAACTTCTTTAATTCGGTTAGAAACAGAGAATTTAAATGAACGCTTACCTGTACTTACATCTTTCACGATGAAGTTACGTTCTAATGCGTTATTTGAGAAATATCCACCATCTTCGTCAATATCTTTAGATCCATAGAATACTTCACCATTTTCAACTTTAATCATAGACACAGAATCAGCAACTTTACCCCATGCCCAGTTTTTACTGATGAATCCACCTGTTTCAACAGGATCTTTTACTTTAATAGTTCCTTTTGTAACAGCATTACGTACAGCTCCGTATTTTCCGATTCCGTTAGGGTCGCCACTGTTGTCCGTTCTAGCAACAAGACCACCGATACGAGCTTTATTAGCTACCATATTAGCTTCTACATAAGCTTTATCTATATTACCTTTCCAAAGTTCTCCGGCAATTCCACCGAAATCCCAACCTCTGTTACCAACACCAGTAAGATTACCGATGAATGCAACATTTGTTAATTGAGCTCCAGTATCTCCTTTATTAATAATACCAGCAATTCCATCTCTACCGAGGATACTACCAGTTACTTTAATGTTTTCAACCGTAGCATTTTTGACAGTTCTAGCAAGAGCAGAAATATTGTCAATCCAAGGCATATTAATATCAACATTAGCCAAGTTAACATCTTTAACTGAACCACCTTCAATACCACCAAATAATTGACGAGACATATTGTGGATTGAATAACGTTGCCCGTCAACACTTGATAACTTACCTTTAAATGTACCAGGAACATACTCTTTATTTGGAGTTGGTACATTGGCTGCATTTAAATCTGCACCAAGTTTGAACTCACCGCTAGGGTTAGCTTTCATATCTTTTACAAGCTCGTTGAAGTTGTAGTAAACATTACCTTCTTTTGCTTTTTGTTTTTCAAAGTAATGAACATACTCTTCGCTAAGTGTATTTTCAGCATTACGTTGAATCAAATCAGGTGCTTTGGCAGTGACTTTGTATAAAGTTTTTCCGTCTTTTTCTACTTCTTCAATCTTGTCAACTGCAAGTCTTGTAACTTTGTTGTCGTGAGTTGTCACTCGTAGGTAAAGCGGAGCAACATCAGCTGGTTTTTCTGTCAGCAAACTAGTATCTGTTTCGTTACCGTCAGCGTCCACACTCATCAAGCTTGTTTCTTTGATGTTTTTTATTTCGACTTTTTTGAGGTCAATTCTTAGAGGTTCTTCTTTCAGAACTTCTTCCTCATCACCCTCACCACGGTCATAAACCATCTTAGTTTCAAGTTTATAATCCTTGTAGTACTGCAAATCTGTCAGGCTAGCTGTCAAGTTGTCAGGTGAAACACTCAAGGTTTTCACAATCTCATCACCTTTTTTCAGAGTTAGGGTGATAGATTTAATGGCCGCCTTACTTGGATTTTCTAGACTGTATTTAACATCTGAAGTACGCTTCAAATCTTTAGGTTCAACTGCTGTGATGGTCAATACTGGTTTTTCAAAACTCTTGGTACCACGTTTCAAAATTTTGTCTTGAGGTTCCTCAAGGATTTCCTCTGTTACTTTTGGAGCGTCCTCTGTTTTAACTCCTTTGATGGTATTAAAGGTCTTGGTGATTTTTTTCTGACCTTCTTTCCCTTCTTGAGCTACAACTTCTAAGCCTTTTTTCAGTTGGTCATCTTCTTTAATAACTTCCTTAAATGGAATCTTTTCCAGACTTTCTTCTACAAGAGTTCCTTCAATTGGTTTTGTCCCACGACTTATCTGTTGGTCAACAGGTTCCTTGGTGACTTCTGTGCTAGTTGAAAGAACTTGATCAGTTTTAACACCTTCTATTGTTTTATAAGTTGTTTTAGTAACTTGACTTCCTTTTTCACCATTTCTTACGACAGTTTCTTCGTCCGTATACTTGGTTGGATCCTCAATCGTTTCAGTTTTGTAGTCTAAGTCTGTAGTTGATGTTTCAACAAGGGTTCCCTCAGTTACTTTATACTCAGGTAACTGTTCTTGTACAAGGGCTTGTCCTTCTTTACCTGCCTCTTGAGTTCCTTTAGACTCTACTGTAGCCTCTGGTAATTCGGGTTGGGTTAAGGACTGGCCTGCTTTGCCTTCCTCTTGTGTACCTTTGACCTCTACCGTAGCTTCTGGTAATGCAGGTTGGGTTAAAGATTGACCTTCCTTACCTGCCTCTTGGGTGCCTTTAACTGCGACTGTAGCTTCTGGCAAGGTTGGTTGCGTTAAGGATTGGCCTTCCTTGCCTTCCTCTTGAGTGCCTTTGGCCTCTACCGTAGCTTCTGGCAATTCTGGTTGCGTTAAGGACTGACCTTCCTTACCTGTTTCTTGAGTACCTTTGGCCTCTACCCTAGCTTCTGGCAATTCTGGTTGCGTTAAGGACTGACCTTCCTTGCCTGCCTCTTGGGTTCCTTTTACTGCGACTGTAGCTTCTGGCAATT